>CAXGOD010000209.1:0-4756 GCA_964011245.1 uncultured Bacteriovoracaceae bacterium
ACAGATGAATCAAATGACATCAGTTATATACACCTTGCTCCCCAATATGAAGAGAATCCAGACCCAAATAAAATGGTCACTATTGAAATATTTTTTGGTGAATATGATGAAAGTGAGCAAGCATCTCATCGCCTAGATTTAATTAAAGAAGTTATTCAAGATGATAAGAGACTAAACTCGCAGTACCCAATTGAAATCTTAGGAGTTAGTGCAGAGTCAGAAAATGAAACTAAAAACTTTACAAAAATTATAAAACACTTAGGAGTAGAGAAAGCTGATAAGAAGTTTGAAAAAGTTCCAGATTCAATTTATTTCAATCCAAGTGTTTATGACAAAACAACGAAGCTAAATACACAGAAAAATGATCGCCAGCCTTCAAGCTTTAGCCCAGGACGAAATTTCTGGACCTTTATGAGGTTTTCAGCTGGTGCTGGTTCAACATATGCAGCCTTAGTATTGGCCGAGGGGATTGCTCCCGGAATTGCGGCTTCTGTAGCTGTTTGGCCAGGTGTTGCCTCTGGGGCCATAACTTATTTTAATGGGCATTATGGAAAATTTCTAACTAATGGAAGTTGGGCGAAGTGGTTACTGAACTCTCCAAAGAAGTTTGCAAAGGTTCTAAGAAAAGGATTAAGACTAGAGCCAAAAACTCTAGAGCAGCATCTTTTAAAGTCACATAAAAAATATTCTAAATCTAAGTACTTTAAAAATCTTATACAAACAAACCCTGAGGAGTTTGCAAAAATTGTTGCCCGAGATGCACAAATTACTTTTAAAAAATCAACTAATCGCTTTGCAAATATTACAAAGAAGTTTGGAATGCTGGATGAATATGTAAAGTGGTGGGCCACAGAAGTGGCTTTTGTAACTACAGCTATAAAGGTTCCTCAAGCGATTGGTGGAATTGGAGCTTCTACATCCCTTCTAGGATCAGTAGGAGATGTTCTCTCTGGTTCAACTATGGGAATGCTGGCCCAAGGACCGGGAGACCTTGCCATCCAAAAAAGAAAATTTCAAAAAATAACTGAGTTAGAAAAACTTGTCGCAAGTGATGGGAAATTAAAAATTAACTCTAAAAACGATATTAAAAATTTTGTTCGTAAAGGACTAATAGATAAAAGCCATTTAAAAAGTGTCGATGATCACATTAAAAGGGGTTATATCCTTGTTGATAATGCTGATGAACTAATAAAAGAGCTTAAACACCTTAAAGATCCTCATGCTGGAGCGACAATCAGTAAAACTTCTCATAAGGCCCTTCGCCATGTTGAAAACTGGGCAAGAAGTCGAGCGACAATGCTTTCACTCTTTTCAGTCGCTGGTGTTGGTATGGAAATTGCCGGAATTCCTGCTGCAAGACCCATTCTTATTGGAGTTGGAACGGGTGGAGCCCTTTACTACTCGCAAGTAGCAGGTTGGCTTAAAAAGGAAAATATCAAAAAAATCTTTACTCAAGACATCAAAGGATATTTTAATAAAATTCGTTCTGGAAAAATCAAGTTTAGTCTAAGAAGTTTAATGAATCGAATTTGCTTAGCAAAACTAAAACCAGCTGTTAACTAGCCTCTTTTAAAAGCTGCAGCTTTATTTTTTTTAGGTCTACGAGTTGATTTCTTTTTACTACCACCACTAGAAGGTTTGCTAGAACTACCACGTCTATTACCACCTTTTCCGCCGCGAGAGCCACCTTTATCACCATCTTTTCTGGCACTTCGTCCTGGACGCCTCGTATGCCTTCTTTCACCAAAACATGTTTCACAAATATTGAAATTGTGAGTATCTGGTAGTTTGCATCCACAAGAAGAACATTTTTTAGAAACCTTCTCAGACAGAAGAGCATTCAATTTCTCTATTGCATCTGTTTTATTTTCTAACAACTCTGCTTCAATAAAAGTGAAATTTTTATTATCAAAATGCCTTGCTAACCATTGGTATAACTCAACACATTTAATCTGTGTCTCTAAGTAATCGATGTCTTCTGACGTTTCATCAATTGGCTCATTAGTAATTGGATTATTCACAACATAATGATTTAGAATCCAAACAAAAAACTGTACATGATCCATCAGTCCTAGATTTACAGGAGCACATGCAAAACCAAAGATTTCGGCATCACTTAACATGCCCTCTTCATCAGCATTTTCAACCATCTCAGCAACTTCAATCATCTCTTTTAGATCAACACAATAAAATGGTTTTTCAAAAGTCATTGTATTAAAAAGCCTTAAGAATTCTGTAAGACTTAATGTTGGAAGACTATTTTCTTCAAGAGCTTTATTAACTGAACCAAAAATATCTAAATCAGGTCCAACCATTGCTAATTCTTTCTGATCAAGGTTAACATTTAACGCTTCATCCAGTTTTTCAAGCCCTTCTTCAACTTTTGCTAATGTTGAAGTGTATCCTTCCGGGAAACGCTGGAATCTTCCGGCACGACCAGCAATTTGCTTAATTTCACTATGAGTTATTGGAAACTCTTTTGAGTTATAAAACTTTGATAAAGTTGAAAAGATGATTCTTTTAACAGGAAGATTCATCCCCATAGCAATGGCATCAGTTGAAACCATAATATCAGTTTCACCTTGATCAAATTTACGGGCCTGTTCACGGCGAACCTCAGGACTTAAACGTCCATAAACAATAGAAACTTTAAAGTTAAGATTTTCTAAGTCTCTTTTATATTTAAGAGCATTACGTCTTGAGAAAACAATTAAGGCATCATTTTTTTCAAGATCTGTTAATTTAAGAGTTTTATTCATTACACTTAAATTTGTTTTTCTTTCATAAGTTTTAACTTCTAATGTATCACCTGTTAATTCTAAGATCTTTTCAACAAGTTCTAAAACAGAATGATCTCCACAAAGATGTATTTCATCTGCATTCATATTTACCAGAGCTCTCGTCCAAGCCCATCCTCTTTGAGGATCAGTAATCATTTGAATCTCATCTATAACAGCACATTCTATTTCATCGTGGAGTCTGGCCATTTCAATAGTTGAAGAATAATGAGTAGCTTCACTCACCTCTATAACTTCCTCTCCAGTTAGAAGAGAAGTCTTTACTCGTTTTTCGTTTAATGTATCGTAGAGCTCTGAAGCTAATAACCGCAATGGAGCAAGATAACAACCATTCTTTGCCTTAGAAAGGGCCTCAATTGCATTATAAGTCTTACCAGAGTTGGTAGGCCCCATATGATAGACAACTCGCCTATTCTTTCTTCTTGCCTCTGAGTGAATCCAGAACTGCCCAAGATAATCTCTAAGGATAGTAGCAGAGATATCTTTTCTCTTATAGGCCATGACAGCATTTACGAGTTTTTCAAACTCTCGTTTAAGTGCTTGAGGTGATTTCCAAATTCCAATTCCCATTTGAGTAAAAAATCTTTCATATTCTTCAGGGGAAACCATATCTGGTTTAACATCTCTATCTTCTAAAACTGTATTAAAAAAAGAAATAAGCCTTTCTTTATATACCTTTCCCAGTTCCGTTGAATAAGCAAACTTTCTTTTAAAGTGGGCCTTAACATCTTGGTCTAATTTATTTAAAGAACCTCGTTTAAGTTTATAACGAACCTTATGTTGGTTGCGGTCTAAACGCTTTTTAAGTTTTTGAACATAATCAGAAATATAACTAATCTTTTGCTCTAAAAGTATTTCATGTAAGGCCTCTTCAGCTTCGTCAATCATAGCAACTTGCTGCTTAAAAAGTGTATCTCTAACTTTCGCTCTATAATCAGCTACACATTTAACACATTGACACTCAAGATCACTAGACTTAAGCTCAAGGTCAAAATTTTCTTTTATAGTATCTTGAGAGTCAGTGTGCTTCTTAATGATTTCGCCACACCACTCATTAAATGAAATGAGGTAATTATCAATTAACTCTTTGGTTACGACCTGATCTTCAATAAAGGGATAAGATTCAGATTCAGGAAGCAAATAGTCATCTACAAAACAAGTCTCAACTATACCTTCTCTATCTTGAAGATGTTTCGCTGGACCAAATTCTTTTTCGTAAATTGATTCTAAAGAAGGGTATTCTTTAAATAGGCTTTGTGCTTTTAAAGCAATTTGTTTTAAGGACTCTAAAATAAGCTTGGCTTCTATTAGAGAACGAAGATGGCCTTCATCATCTATCAAAGCCGTTTGTGTATAAGCTTGTCTAGACGTTTGAAGGCCACTATCAATTTCTTCATAAAATTTTTCTAAATTCAAATTTTTCTTACTTTCCCATCTCCACGATGAACGCAACCGCAAGTTTAGCAAACTTTTCAGCGTGATCAGCTGTCGAGCCAGAGTTATCTATTAAGTCGTTCTTAGTATGAATTTTCCCATTCATATCACCCATTGTCGACTCAAAAGGCATACTTGCTGGGTAACCTGCGTTATGCCATGAAGCATGATCTGAACAACCATATCCACATTTAGAGTATCCCCATGGAACTTGAACATAAGTATCAATAAGTTTTCCCATAAAAGTTGTTTGAGCTTGGTTAGTATAATCAGTCATAAAAACGATGTCTTTGTTTGAAGTTCCTTTAAAATTAGTCATATCTAACTGAACAACACCAACAACATTTAGACCTTGTTTTTTAAAGTCATTTGCAATTTCTTTAGATCCTAAAAGACCAACTTCTTCAGCTGCATATGCCATAAATTTAATTGTTCTTTGTGGCTTATAACCTGTATCCATAACAACTCTGATTGCTTCAGTTACTGTTGCAATTCCAGAGGCGTTATCATCAGCTCCAGGAGCT
>CAXGOD010000210.1:0-4756 GCA_964011245.1 uncultured Bacteriovoracaceae bacterium
ACCAAGCGATGTTGTAGCAAAGGCTTGCATAGAGTCTTCAAATGATAACAGTAAGGTTATGGCCGCAAACTTTAATGAACCAACCCAAACAGTGATCTCTGGCCATGCTGATGCATGTGATAGAGCTGTTAAGTGGATCACTGAAAACTTTGAAGGTAGAAGCCGTGCTATGGAGCTTCAAGTTTCAGCTCCTTTTCACTCTTCTTTAATGCAACCTGCTGAAAAAAAATTATTAGATTATTTAACAAATGTTGAATTCAAAGCGAATCAAATACCCTATATTGCCAACATCAACTCTCAAGAGTATCCAAAAGAAACTTCTGGTTCTGTAATTAAAGAGAACCTAGTTAAACAAGTTTGTGGAAGTGTTCTTTGGAGTCAGAGTATTGCTTCTTTAAAAGAGGATACTATTTTTATTGAAGTTGGTCCGGGTAAAGTATTAACTGGGCTTAATAAAAAAATTAATAAAGAATTCAAAACTTATACCTTAGATACTGAAGGCAGTTTTGAAGGTCTATTGGAGTTTTTAGATGCTTGCGAATTTTAGTGATCTAGAAAATAAATCAATCTTAATTACTGGTGCCTCTCGTGGAATCGGTAAGGCCATTGCTGAGTCACTTGCTAAAAATAAAGCTCACGTAATTTTTAATTATCGTGGAGATGAAGCACAAGCTAATGAACTTAAAGAACATCTACAATCTTTAGGTGCCTCCAAAGTAAGTGCCATTAAGTTTGATGTTACTGACTTTGATACAATGAAAACAAATATCGATGCATTTGTTAAAGAGCATGGACCAATCTCAGGTCTCGTTAACAATGCAGGGATTTCAAAAGATCAACTTGCAATGAGAGTAAAGCCTGAAGATATCCAACAAACACTTGATGTTAATTTAAAATCTGCAATGGTTTTAACAAATCATCTTTGTCGTCAGTTTTTAAAAGCTAAAGGCGTTTCTATTGTTAATATGAGTTCTGTAGTAGGTCTTATGGGAAATACAGCTCAAACCAATTATGCGGCATCAAAAGCTGGACTTATAGGTTACACAAAGTCATTTGCAAAAGAATTATCTTCAAGAAATTTCAGATGCAACGCAGTATGCCCAGGTTTTATTGAAACAGAAATGACAAAATCATTGCCAGAAAAAGCTCAAGAGGAGTATAAAAAGGCCATACCACTTGGTAATTACGGATCTACTGAAGATGTTGCTAATTTAACAAAGTTTTTACTTAGCAGCGCGTCTTCATATATTACAGGGGAAGTAATTAAAGTTGACGGTGGTCTGTATATTTAACTAAAATACACATGAAAAATAGTTTATAAAATTAAGAATATATTTTCCGGAGGACATAATGGAAATTCAAGAAAAAGTAATCAAAATCGTAAGTGAAGCAACAAAAGTTGATGCATCAAACATTAAAGCTGAAACAAACTTCATCGATGACCTAAACTTAGACTCATTAGACATGGTAGAAATGATGATGAAAATGGAAGAAGAGTTTGGAGTTGAGATCCCAGAAGACAAAACTGAAGATCTTAAAACAATCAACGATGTAACAAACTTCCTGAACACTAGTAACTAAGAAAGTTTAAATATTAAGCCTCCAGTCGGAGGCTTTTTTCATTAAAAACAAGACAAGGGATTGTATGAAGCTAAATCGTGTTGCCGTTACAGGCATGGGCGCTTTGTGTGGTTTAGGTAATGACTTAGACTCAGTCTGGGAAAACGCCATCGCTGGGAAATCTGGAATTTCAAAAATTGAAGATGTTGATCCAAAAATGTGGCCTGTTCAAATTGCAGGTACTGTTAAGGATTTTCAAATTAGTGATGAACTTTTAGAACCAAAAGAGCAAGCTCGTTTCGATATTTTTATTCATTATGCATTAAAGTGTACAGACGACGCTCTTAAACAATCAAAACTATTAGAAGCAGGATATGACCCATATAAAGTTGGATCTATTCTAGGTGTTGGTCTTGGCGGCTTTCCTTTTATAGAGAAGGCCCATGAGACATATATAAATAGAGGTCCTAGAAGAATCAGTCCTTTTTTCGTTCCTTCATTTATTGCTAATATGGCCACTGGAAAAATATCTATGAAATGGAATTTCAGGGGAATTAACCATGCAGTAAGTTCAGCATGTGCTTCAGCTGCTCATGCAGTTGGTGCCGCTGCTTCAGAGATAATGCTAGGCCGACAAGACGCTGTTATCACTGGTGGATCTGAAGCTGTTGTAAGTGGACTTACACTTTCAGCTTTTAATGCAATGAAAGCACTTTCTAAAAGAAATGATGAACCGGAACTGGCCTCTCGTCCTTTTGACCAAGATCGAAATGGATTTGTCATGGGAGAAGGTTGTGGAATTCTAGTTCTTGAAAACCTAGAAAAAGCCAAAGCTCGAGGAGCAAATATTTTAGCTGAAGTTGTTGGTTTTGGTTCCACAGCGGATGCCTATCATATAACAAGTCCACACCCAGACGGTGAAGGAACAATTCCTTGTATGCTTCAAGCGATTGAACAAGCTGGAATTCAACCTACCGATATAGATTATATTAATGCTCATGGAACAAGTACTCCAACAGGAGACATAGCTGAAACAAATGCAATAAAAGCAGCATTTGGAGATCATGCATATAAGCTTAATGTAAGCTCAACAAAATCTATGACTGGTCATCTATTAGGTGCTGCTGGTGGGATTGAATCTGTATTCTGTGTAAAAGCAATTATGGAGCAGACTGTTCCCCCTACAGTTAACCTGGATAATCCTGGAGAAGGTTGCGATTTAAATTATACTGCTAACACAGCTCAAAAAAGAGAAATTAAATACGTATTGAATAATTCTTTTGGTTTTGGTGGAACTAACTCCACAACAATCTTTAAGCGATATGAGGAATAGACACATGAGTTTTTTAGAGACAGACAAGGAAATTTTAGATTGCATTAAATTAGAGCAAGAAAGACAAGAGCTGGGGTTAGAATTAATTGCTTCAGAAAACTACTGTTCTCAAGCTGTAATGGAAGCACAAGGAAGTTGTTTAACAAATAAATATGCTGAAGGTTATCCTGGTAAAAGATACTATGGTGGTTGTGAGCACGTTGATACTGTTGAACAATTGGCCATTGATCGATTAAAGAAAGTATTTAATGCTGGTTATGCAAATGTTCAACCACACTCAGGTTCAGGTGCAAATATGGGTGTATATCTTGCCACGCTACAACCAGGTGATGTCGTGCTTGGAATGAGTTTAGATGATGGTGGTCACTTAACACATGGATCTCCTGTTAACTTTTCAGGAAAGTTATATAAGTTTATTAGCTATGGTTTAAACTCTGAAGAGAGAATAGATTATGATCAAATGGAAAAACTTGCTATTGAGCATAAACCAAAAATGATTGTAGCTGGAGCAAGTGCGTATCCTAGAGTTATTGATTTTAAAAGAGTAAGAGAAATAGCAGATAAAGTAGAGGCTCTTGTATTAGTAGACATGGCCCATATTGCAGGCCTTGTAGCAACTGGACATCATCCAAGTCCAATGGATTATGCTGACTTTGTTACAAGTACAACTCATAAAACATTACGTGGCCCAAGAGGTGGTATCATTCTTACTAATAAAGAAGAATGGATGAAGAAGTTAAATTCGGTTATTTTCCCAGGAATTCAAGGTGGCCCTTTAGAGCATGTTATTGCAGGTAAAGCTGTTGCCTTTGGTGAAGCACTTAAACCAGAGTTTAAAGATTACCAAGGTCAAGTTATTAAAAACTGCCAAGCACTTGCCAAAGGCCTAATGGATAATGGAGTTGAAATCGTTTCCGGTGGAACAGATAATCACCTAATCCTTGTTAAGACAGACTCTGTAAATCTTTCAGGCAAAGATGCTGAGCATATCCTTGAAGAAGTTAATATCACTTGTAATAAGAATATGATTCCAAAAGACAGCAGATCTCCATTTGTAACAAGTGGTATTCGTCTTGGAACTCCTGCCATCACTACTCGAGGATTAAAAGAAGAGCATATGACTAGTCTAGCGTCTTGGATCTCAGACGCTCTAAAGAACCATGATAATAAAGAAAAACTAGAAACAATAAAAAAAGAAGTTGTAGCTCTTTGCAAAGACTTCCCTGTTTATCAATAATTTTTTAAAAGGATAAAAATGAAACTCTTATTAATACTATTATCATTAACTCTTTTCATATCATGTAATGAGGATAAAAATGAAGAAGCAACAGAAACAAAACCTTCAGAAACAATGCAAGCTGATGCTCCGGCCACCGGTGGAATAGCTGAAGAAAATAATATGTGTATCTGTACAAAAGACTATAGACCTGTTTGTGGATCAAACGGTGTAACATACCCTAACCCATGCCAGGCCGGCTGTGACAAGATTAAAGAGTTCACAGAAGGACCATGTGAAGACAGCAAATAAATCTAATATAAAACAAGGAGTAGTTGCAAAGATTGTATTATCTTTCGTGCTCCTTTTTTTAACAGGTCTTGGAAGCTTAATTTACTTCGTTAATCGAACTAATGACTTAACTATTTACCCTAACCTAAACGGTAAAGAAGTTGAGATGTATATTAAAAGTGACAAGGCTACAATTTCTATCATTAATAAACTAATTGAAGAAAAAAAACCGACAGTTGATGTCATCATAAAGATTTCACAAAAAAGAAAGATAACTAAGAATTTTCAAATGAAAGATTTTAACTTTACTCAAGAGAAATGTCCCACTAAATTGGTGGCAAAGATTTGTCGAGCAA
>CAXGOD010000211.1:0-4754 GCA_964011245.1 uncultured Bacteriovoracaceae bacterium
ACCTATCATGGGATACAAACATAATCGTTCCTTCATATCTTTGAAGAGCATCAAGTAAAACTTCACGGGAGCCAATATCTAAATGGTTGGTTGGCTCATCTAGAATAAGAAGATTGTGAGGAGTTGATAAGAGCCCAGCTAAGATAACTCTCGCCTTCTCACCACCAGAGAGAACTTTTACTTTTTTAAAGACTTCATCTCCTTTAAATAAAAAGGCTGCCAATAGGTTTCTTATAAAACCATCACTCGCGTCAGGCATTAATTGTTTAACCTGATCAAAAACTGAAAGATTCATATTTAAGTTTTCAAATGAATACTGACCGAAATAACCGACATTTATACTTGGTCCAATCTTAGCGACTCCTGAAGTAGGATCCATATCACCTGTGATACATTTTAAAAGTGTAGACTTCCCTGCCCCATTCACACCAACAACCGCAATCTTATCTAAACGATTAACAGTAGAATTTAGATTATGGAAAACCTCATGGGGCTCTCCTTTAGAGTTTTGAAATGTTTTTGCAAGCTCTTTAACAACAACTACGTCATTTCCACCACGTTTAATATCAGGAAGCATGATACTCATTTGTTCAAGTTCAACGTCTAGTTCAACTCTATCAATCTTTTCTAGTTTTTTAACTCGAGATTGTACTTGAGCTGCATGAGATGCTCTTGCTTTAAACTTGGCTATGAACTCTTCTTCTTTTTTTAGCATGGCCTGTTGACGAGAATGTTCTGCTTCATTTTGTTTTTTACGGATCTCTTTTTCTTTTTCGTAGAACTCGAAGTTTCCACCGTAAGTAGTGACTCCCATGGGTCCCACTTCAACAATCTTATTAACTATATTATTCATGAACTCTCTATCATGCGAGGTCATAAAGATGGCACCTTTAAAGTTTTTAAGCCAGGCCTCAATCCAAAGTATAGTTTCCATATCAAGATAGTTTGTTGGCTCATCCATTAGAATAACATCTGGCATGGTGATAAGAACCTTAGCTAAAGCAATTCTCATTTTCCATCCACCAGAAAAATCTTCAACTGGTTTATAATGATCATCTGGAATAATACCAAGACCTGATAATAACTCTTGAGCTCGAGTTTCTATATCGTAACCACCAAGCTTTTCAAACTCAGTTTGCACATCTCCCATTTTTTCTAAGACGGCATTCATCTCATCTGGATCCATATCAGGGTCACAAAGTTTTTCTTCAAAACCTTTAAGCTGTGCGGCCAATACAGCTACACGCTCACTTCCACTCATAACTTCTTCTAAAGCAGTTGTTCCACTCATCTCTCCAACATTTTGTGAGAAGTAGGCGATTGTCGTTCCTTGGGCACAACTTACCTGCCCCGCATCTGGTTTTAATTCACCAACTATCATATTAAAAAATGTTGTCTTCCCAGAACCATTTGGCCCAACAAGACCAACCTTTTCCCCTGGGTTGATTTGAAATGAAGCATTAGAGTATAGGGGCATTCCTCCCATCATTTTTGTTACACCAGAGATGTTTATCATTAATGTTCCTTAGAATAATTAAAAATTTTGATTCCCATAATAAAGGCATAAAGAGGCCTCGGCAAGATTGAAAGTAGCCTTACAACGGAAGAGAAAAAGAATGGAAAACTGATTCTTATTTTTCTTTTGATTAGTCCATTATATATTTTTTCACCTGCTAGATCAGCTTTAATCATAAACGGCATAGGATGTGGATTGACTTGAGTTAATGGAGTATCAACAAAGCCAGGAATAACACTAGTCGCAGCAATTCCATCTTCTTTTAAATCTAAGGCCAATGACTCACAGATCTTTATTACTGCTGACTTACTGCCACTATAAGCCGAAACACCAGGTAAACCATTAAGCCCTGCCACACTAGCAGTAGCCGCCAAATGTCCTGACTTTTGCTTTAAAAATAGCTCAGTTGCTGGTTCAAAAACATTGATTACACCCATAAGGTTTATATCAATAACTTCACGTGCCACATCAAAGTCTGGAATTCTCGCCTTATGCACATAACTTCTACCGGCATTGGCAAAAACGATATCTAATCCACCTTTTTTGTGAAAATCACGAACAGCTTTATCACAGGCTACTTTATCTCTTACATCAAGAGTATAAACTTCAAATCCATAGCGGTGCTCTAGTTTTGCAAGGACCTCTGAGCTTCGGGCACATATCCCTACTCTCCAGCCTTCTTTTCTAAACTTTATCGCCGTAGCGAGACCTATTCCAGATGACCCACCTGTAATCAATATACTTTTATTCATTAGTGACAACTTTTGCTTCCAGAAGCCTGTGGTTCTTTATTATTTAATCTTAGTTTAACTTCTTCAATATATAATCCCTTAAGTAAAAGGATGATAAGTATAATGGCACTGACGATTTCCCACCACTGTCCACCATGTTCATGATGAGCAAGTGTTTCATTTAGCTTTAAAGTTATAAAACTTCCGTAAAGCCAATCAGTGATGTAGGAAAAAACTAATGCCACAAATCCAATACTAAACATATTGATGATGACACCTTTTTTACCAATGTATTTTTGTAATACGGCAATATTGGAAATATTAGTTGCTGGACCGACTAAGAGTAATACTAATGCACTCCCAGGACTTAGCCCTTTAAGCATAAGTGAAACAGCAATAGGAGTTGAAGCTGTTGCACAAATATAAAGGGGAATACCAATTAATAATATTAAAAACCTTCCAGCATTTTGGCTCAAACCTAAGAAAAAGTCAGCGGGAACAAGAAAATCAATTAGAGCTCCAGCAAGTATTCCAATTGTAAGCCACTTTGCTATATCATTTATTAAAGATCCGAAACCATAGTTGATTGCTTTGAGCATTCTACTTTCTTTTTTAATTTCACTCTTCTTTGAAGCACAACATGATTTTTCCTCAGCTACTGGCTCAGGTTTTGGTTTATTCTTTGAACAACAAGACTTTACCTCTTCTTCGATAACTTGATCTTCGTTATTAAATATTAATTGCAGAACCCCTGCAAAAAAAGCTGAGAAAAAAGCAGCAACTGGCCTAATGATGGCCATGGGTAAATCGATTAACGCATATGTTAAAGATATTGAATCAATACCAGACTCAGGTGTTGCTATTAAAAATGCTGAAGTTGCACCATTATTTGCTCCAGATTTCTTTATCTCTACGGCTGCAGGAATAACAGAACAAGAACAAAGAGGAAGTGGTATACCGATGATTGCTGCTCTTACAACTGAGAAGAGACTCTTACCACCAAGCCACTTTTTAACCTTCTCCATTGGAACAAATTCATGAAAAACGCCTGCTAGAGTTAAGCCCACCATTAGATACGGAGCTGATACTAATAAATATGCCCAAAGGGCCTTAAGAAATTCCATTTTTTACACCTTGCAACAACGCTCAATCATACCACTGACACATCACTTTGTATAAGAGACTTAAAATAGACAAATTTCTTAATATTTTTTGTTGACGAGAATGAGTCTTCTCAGTATATTCTTTCTTACGAATTGAACGGGGGCGTAGTTAAGTTGGTTATAACGTCTGCCTGTCACGCAGAAGGCCGAGGGTTCGAGTCCCTTCGCTCCCGCCATTTTCGAACCCTTTTTAGGGTGTTAGATTACCGAGATTACGAAGCTTTTGCTTCGTTTTTTTGTTTCTGGGGTCTAAAAAGGTTCAAGAGTTCATACGACTTCAACATTATTACTGACAAAAAGCTTCTGCATTAATACTCTACAAAGATGAAAAATCTAATTTTACTTACAATTGTCCTTAGTACTCTATTCTCTTGTGCCCAAACAAAAATAAATCCTAATTCGAAGAAATCAGTACACTGGGTAAACAACGATGACATTGTTTCTAATCAAAAAATTCATGAAGCAACTTTTTGGACTAGACAGTATAAAGCTAAAGAAGTTTTTCCTAATAATAAAGAAGCTCAAGAAAAGTTAGAAGAAGCGAATCAATTTAGACGATACGAAGCTTACTCAATTTGGACCTTGTTAGCCACTAGCATTTACTACTCCAACAATAACCAAGATAACTCTGACATAGAAAGCAACAACTCTAATATTATTTTTCTCGCTGGGATTATTCCTGCAATTTACTTTCTTACAAAGGGACATGAAAAAGCGACTGAGGCTGTTAATCACTACAATAAAGAGAAAGGTTATAGTCTTTATCCAATGATTCAACGAATTGATCAAAATAGTAAAGCTAGTCTTGTATTTTCAACAACATTTTAATTTCGAAATTAATAACTGATAACGAAGTAATCAAAACTTTGATGAATCTGTATGTGAATTTAGAGTTTAGTTAGTAAGAAGATTCGTTCCCTACGACATTTTACGAAGTTAATCGTTCTATTACTCAAACTTAACATAAAGGGTTTGGACCATTGTTATTTAATAAAAAAAGGCTCACATTTTTACAAGTGAGTCTAAGCTAAACTTTTTTAAATTTATGATTATTTTATTAAGATATTATCTTCTCCAAAAACTAGATCAAGTGGAGCCGCTCCCTAACAGAACAATCATGCTTTAACTTGGAATTGATTGATAAATAAGACTACTTTTTATAAATATCTTTACGATGACCTATCTTTAAAACTAAAACGATTAATTTACTGTCTATGACTTCGTATATAATTCGATAATTCCCCTGTCTTACACGGTAAACATCTTCTTCACCTTTAAGCTTCCTACAACCACTAGGAAAAGGTGAAATCGCTAAAACTTGAATCGCTTCAACGACTTTCTCAA
>CAXGOD010000212.1:0-4738 GCA_964011245.1 uncultured Bacteriovoracaceae bacterium
AGACGTTTAAGTTTCTTATCGACGTCAAAGAGACCTCCGAACATGCTCTAAAATTTCTTTAATTTTTTGAACTTGTGAGTTGCACTCACCTAGTTTGATATTGGTACTTTCGCTCATGAAACTTGCTCCTAGAAATTGAATGTACCTCAAAAAAAAAGCCTGATCAACGATCAGGCCCTTATTTTTTAATATAAGGTTAGCTTACCTGAGAATTTCACAAGGAAATGGATTCGCTTTAGCTGTCGGAGACTCTTCTGCTAGAGCTTTCAAGATAATCGCTAAGGTCTTTCTTGTTGCTGTAGACCTTAATGCCCTTTGCGGAGTAACGATTAGTCCTAATACAGCTGTTGACGAAGGCACTTTTTCATTTTTCATCATATATAAGAATACTTTCTTAGCTAAGTACTTTAATGCATCTGGAAGTAAGGCCTTAATTGCATTCTCATAAATAGGGAAGGCTTTATCAATTTCATCTGGATTTAATAAGTTATCATTATTTTTATCAAATCGAATAATTGTTTGCTCAACTGCTAACATTCCAGACAGAAGCAAGAATAGCTCTCCTTCATCCATAGGTACTGGCGTTCCATCATCAAAATGAGTACATGATCTAGTAAATACTTCAGTAATTTCTAAATACTCTTTTACGTTTGTTTGAGGGTTCTTTAAATATTTTTTTAGTTTACCAAGTTTAGTCCCTATCTTAATGTTTTCTTTTTCTACATCTAAAATTTCAACAAAGTGGTCTCTATAACATTCAACAGAGTAACGTTTCTTATCATCAACCTCAGGACAATACTTTCTAAAATGCTCATCGGACATTTTTGAAAGTGAAGTTGATGAAAGTAATTCAATTGCAAATTCAGTTAATTCATTTACTTCAATATCCGAATCACCATCTGATTGAGTTTGAAATAAACTAGACATAAGTGTAATTGTCTCTGCAGTATTCTTAGTTCTTCCTGGATCAGTTACTCCCTCACCTTCAAGAAACTCTTTATACTCAAGCATCATGTTTTCTAATTGAGTTTGAGTTAATCTATAACCACCAAGAGCACTTGTCATTGGTATTCCATAAGCGGCCATTAACCTTTTAACAATATCTTCTACAACAGAAACTTCAAAGATTCCTAGTGGGTTTCTCTTTATTTTTTTATTAAAAGAGGCTGCAAACTCTTGACCTTTAAAATATCTATAAACTTTGATGATTCTATTAAATTCTTTTTTGTAGAACTCTTCTTTACTCTCGGTATTAACAATTCCTTGAAGGTCAGAATTAATTGTATTTCCACTATTAAGAATGTCCCTATTTGCTGCATACATTCTAAAGTAAAAAGCACCCTTTTCAAGATTCGTTAACACAATGTCTTTTAAAAGAATTAGTATTTCGTTAGAATTAAAAACAGGAGTTGTATTCTCTAAAAGCGCTCCTTTAAGCTTTAAGATCTCATTCATATACTTTTTAAACTTTACTTGCTCAGGGAAGAAAATCTTTAAAGTATCGAAGATATTATCTACAGTCATAACATTTACATGGTTTTGACCTTTATAATAAAGGTTTTTAACAAGAGTCTCAGCATCTTCTTTCATTGTTAAGATAACTTCTTCCGCTTGGTGCTCAGTATGTTCAATCTCACCTGAGTGAACCATATCAAAAACGACTTTCCCAATATCAGGTAACATTCCAGTAAATCGTTTTAGTTCTCTTGAAGTAAGAACTTCTTCATCGCCGCCTAAGAACATCTTTTTAATAAAAAGAAGATCAGTACAATGAGCTAAGATCTTATTATCAATTAATTTTTTAAATCTATTTAAGAAGTCTACAAAGTTAATAACCTTATTCTGCTCAGAGAATTCTTCTTTTAAACGGCTTGCAATAAAAGAGAAAGAAGAGAAGATCTTTGCTTTTCTTCTGTTGTGTTCAACAAAAGAAACCTTTTCTTCTTCAGACATAAAGTATTTATAGACATTATTATCTACAACTGACTTGTTGATATCAATTAATAGTTGAGTAAGGTTTCTTACATTCTTCTTATTAATATATTCTTTATCATCACCAAATATAAGAGAGTTAATTTCAAAAATACTTGCAAGAGCCTCAATAACTTCAGGGTCTACATCTTTTACATTTTCTTTGATATAGATTTTTAATTCTCTTAAAGATAGATTACCTGGTCGATCAGTTTTAACAACATCAATAAAAAGATTTAAATTTTCTTCAAGTGCTAGGAGGTCACCCTTAATATTTTTTGTAAAAATATGCGCCAATGCCTTTGGATCCAACTTACGAGTAGCGAATTGATTCATACTAGTCCCATTGTCTTCAGACTTTTTCATGAAAATATCACCACATGATGTAAGCATAAAGCCCATTAGCAATAATAGAATACTGTGACTAAATGTCGTTCTCATAACTCTCCTAAAATTAGAAGACGTATTTGAATGAACTAAAAACCGAGTCGTTGTTGATGAAATCTGACCAGTAAGACCTAGTGTTTTCATCTGATCCAATTATGTTCGCACCTAAAGACACCAACATGTTGGATCTGAACTCGTAGTTCGCCCTATACATCGTTAATCTGTCTTCCGTGAGCATATCATATTTGTAATCAAAACCTACACTTAGCTTCCTTGTAAGGTGGGCACTTAAATTTACGTGATAAGCTTGATTCCAACGAGGATACTCAACTAGAGGATCATCTTCGATATCAAACTCGCTTATTCTTGCAATATAATTAACACCAGCTTTGATTTCACCATCATTAAAGACAATTCCACCACCAGCGTATTCTTCTAATTTCTTCTTAGGCTTGATCCCTGTATATTGGATATAAGGCTCATTCCCATCTGGGTATTTATCAGGCTCAATTCTTAAAGCTGAACCATAAATGGTTAAGTTTTCAAAAGGTCTTAACTTAATGTCTGCACCCGTTACTTCATGGTAATAAAACTGGGGTGTAACATCTGCCGTTATTAAGTTTCCTTCAGCATTTAGAGATATTTCTGCAGTTGTAGAGATTTGGTTTTCTGGTTTAACCATTCTATAACCTTCAATAGCAAATAGTCCGCTATCGTAGCCAAGTCTTGCACCAGCACTATATCTAAAAACAACATCACTAATTTCTGGGTAATTTACATTATAAAAAATGGGAACTTCTGCTGTCGCAGGATCACTGTCGGTGTCTGCACTAGGAGCTGGAGATTTACACCATGGATTCTGACAAGTTAATGTTCCATTCTCTTTATCTATTTTCATACCAGGATTTGATTCTGGTACGTAAATAATTGAACCAAACAAAGACATTTTAAAGCCATTCTTTTTATTATGATGATCAAAAAGAATACCAGTAAGGCCTTCTTCTTGAGGCTCGAAAGCGTCAAAGTTCACTCTATTGTTAAACTTTCCCATTCCCCAGTTAGCGTCAAGCATATCCCAAGCTAGGATTTTTCTACCAAATGCTAATTTTGAATTTCCAAAGATGTATTCAATATTTGCTTCAGGAATAGAGAACATTAATTGTTCTTGATCATTTACTCTTGATTTTAATGAAAAGGTTTTATTCATTTCACCTTCAACTCTTGAATTGTACTCAAGATTGAAGTCTCCAAAAAACTTATTTCCAACTGTATCCCCAACATCTTCGATAAACTCATTACTTGTAAAGGAGACATCACCTTTTGTTTCAGAATTAGAATCAGGTCTTGCCGTATTAACTGTTGTTGATAAAACCGAATTTGTATCATTGGTTGGAAAAGCAGTTTCCATATCTTGCGCATAAGCATTCGCACCAGTTAAAACTAGCGAAAATTTAGTCATACTAAGTAAAAATTTTCTCTTAATCGTAAATGTTTTCAACACTACCTCGTCTAATAAATAACCACTCTACATACTTTACCACACTGAAGTGTCTAAAAATGAGCCAGGATATTTTACCTAATGAGTATATCAAAGAATAACGCATAGCAACAGAGAAAAATACTCGAATATCAATAAAAGTTACTGTCAAAACTTTAGACACTAAGATAACCAACTGAAAACAAATAGTTATGTACGCTGGTCCCTTTAACGCTTGGGGCCAGATACATGAAAAAGTGTAAGACTCTTTTAGTTGTCTTCCTCTCTATTTATTGAAAGAATCTTGTTCACACTAAAATAATGGACTAATTTAATAAACAAAGGATTTGATATGAAGTTAAAAATGATTTTAAGTCTATCTATCGTGCTTGTATTTGTATCAAGTTATGCAAAAGCAGATGCAAGATTTGATATGAATAGAGCATTCGTAAAAGTAAACAAAGGATATGATGTTCCTCAAACAAAATTGATCACCGATACAAAAGCCTTATTTGGTGGGAACTTTCTTGTAAAGACACCAAATGTAATTGAACTTGAGAAAGAATTAAAGAACCACCCAGCTATTAAAAGAATCGAAAGAAACTACTATGCTGGTAAGAAGACGCTTCCAAAAATCACGAATTTTAAGATTAATGAGCCAATGTTAAACTTTGCTGCTTTTAATGATCCTAAAGTTGGGAAAGTTTGGTCTTTTCTAGATGGAGCTAAAAATGGTGTTTCTGTTAACAGATCTTATATAACTCCACTAAATATTCAAAAAGATGAAATCATCGTTGCTGTTGTTGACACAGGTGTTGATTACAATCACGAAGACCTTAAGAATATTATGTGGAAAAACCCTGGTGAAATCGAAGGTAACGGAATTGATGATGATAACAATGG
>CAXGOD010000213.1:0-4726 GCA_964011245.1 uncultured Bacteriovoracaceae bacterium
ATAACAGAACCTGAAGCAATAAAAAGGTTCATTATACTTTTTACTAGGAAGCCTATCATTGCTCCAACAATCGTATGAAATATAGTTAAGTACCAGAAGTGATCTGCACCTACTGCTAAAACTTCTTTTACCATTACGTCTTGAACGATTGGAAAAAAAGCGTAAGAGATAACAAGTGAGCTTAAAACTTTAACTAACGAAGGAACACTCGCATTATCAAATATTGGCAGTTGCATAAGTATAGCTACCCATCGACTAAAAGTTAGCCAAAAAGCAATCAATACTGTGTAGTCAACTACCGCTATATCAATCATCGTTGCATAACCACCGATGGAATACTAACGTAAAGCTCGTGGGTAAAAGACGTCAAAGTCTCCATCATCCATGGGCTTGCGATGACCATAGCAATGACAATAACCAAGATCTTTGGAACAAATGATAATGTCTGCTCGTTAATTTGAGTTACTGCTTGAAATAGTGAAACGAGTATACCGACAAGTAGTGCTCCGATAAGCATAGGAGCTGCTAACATCATTGTTACTTTAACCGCTTGGTTGGTAATTTCTATTACAAATCCGTTGTCCATCCTAGACTCCTTCTTATTTTACTTTTTTTAGTGAAAGGACCTTAAAATTGATCCTGTTACTAATGACCACCCGTCGACAAGAACAAATAGCAATAGTTTAAATGGCATCGATACAATAACTGGAGGAAGCATCATCATCCCCATTGCCATTAGTACCGAAGCGACAACCATATCTAGAACTAGAAATGGGATATACAGCAAGAATCCTATTTGGAATGCTGTTTTTAACTCTGAAATAATAAAAGCTGGTATTAAATAATGAGTTGGTACATCATCAATTGTATTTGGAGGTGCTGCACCTGTTACATCATAAAATAATCCGATATCTGCCTTTCTTACTTGAGAAGACATGAAGGCCCTTAATTCTTTTTCGATCCCTTCGATGGCCTGAGGAGTTGTAATTTGTTTATTCATGTAAGGCGTTATTGAATTATCATAAATTGTTTTTCCAGTTGGCATCATGACAAAAACTGATAAAAACATAGCGAAACCAATCAATAATTGATTTGGTGGCATACTCTGAGTACCAATCGCTTGTCTCATAAATGATAAAACAACTATGATTCTTGTAAATGATGTACATAGAATTATAATCGCGGGTGCAAGAGTTAAGATTGTAAACAGAACAACAACTTGCATTGTGTCTACAAGGTCCGTCCCTTGGCCAAAGTTTATGCTCATGCCTGGCAGATTCATCTTTGATGACTGAGAAAATGCAAGTGCGGGTAATAACATTATTCCCGCAATAACTAATTTCATGAATTTAAAATTCAGAATTGTTCTTCCTAAAGAACCCATTCATACCTTCCTGGTTTACTGTAATGGTTTTAAGCTTTTCACTTTCTTCTTCAAACTATCTGAAAATTTAACTTTATCCTGAACTCCAATGAAGTCAGATAATGAAGACTGTTTATTTGACTGTGTAATGTCTTCTTTAAGTTTTACTTTGTTATCAATTAGAGAGTCACTTTCAGCAGTAAGAACATTTGTATCAAAATTATCACCAGCGATCTTTAACTCTCCATCTTTTAATAACCCGGCTACATCTTTAATTTCAGAGATCGGGTGAATTCCAGCGTCAGTATTACTTACTAAGAAAACCTGATTATGAGCTCGAATCATCATTAAACTTTTCTTTGGCGCGATATGAGTTTGACTTAAAACAGTCACTTGCTCAGTTTTATTAAGAAAACCTAACTTACCTTTCTTAATCACACCTTTCTTTATTAGCGTTACTACTCCATAAAATAAAAGTAATACAACACCTAAGAATGCAACAAACTTGCCACCATACTCAACAAGTGAAAATGATGACTTACCTGGGCCTACGAATGATTTCGCTGGTGCAGCTTGGCCTGTTTTGACTGTATCAGTAGTCTTTTTTGACACCTTTTTCGCTGACTTCTTAGTAAAGAATGAATCTTTCTTTTTCTTTGCTACTTGTTTAGACTTTTGAGTTGCAATTAAATTATTTAAATAAGCTTCGTTTAGAAGATCTTTTGCTACTTTTGCCGTGGGCTTTGCATGTACAACTTTTTTCTTTTTAAGTTTTACACCATTTTGAGCAAGATAAGTTCCATTTGCTTTAAGCTTTGGAAAACTAAGTTCAATCTTATTATCTCTTAACGTAAGGGAAACTTTTTCTTTTTGTTTGTTAATGCTAAATGGAAGAATAACTTTAACTCTAGATGATTTCCCTGTGTACTGAGCAGCTTGAAGCTTAGTATCTCTCTTACTCGTAGCGAAACTTACTTTCTTATTGATCGCTCTTTTCACCTTAGCATCTGGAACGATGATATAAATTGAGTTTTGATTAACTTTCATCTCAGGGTAATCATTTAGATTTCCCTTGTAATTAATAGTCATTGTTCCTTTGCTTTTACCACTTTTAAACTTTAAGTTTTTAATCGTGACACCAGCAGAAGCCTCAAGACTAAGGAAACAAACTAATGAAAATGCTAATAAATAAACTCTCTTCATAAAAACCTCTATTATTTTAAAGTCTCAATTCTTTCTAGTGGACTAATGATATCTGTAAGTCTTACACCAAACTTCTCGTTTACTACTACAACCTCACCACGAGCAACTAGCTTTCCGTTTACTAAAACTTCTAGTGGCTCACCGGCTAGTTTATCTAATTCTAAAACAGAACCTTGTCCTAGTTGTAATAAGTCTTTAATAACAACTTGTGCTCTTCCTAACTCAACACTTACTTTTAGAGGAATATCTAAAATAAAGTCTAAGTTTTGAACTTTAAGTTTATTAAGAGCATCATCACCAGTTTTAATCTGATCTGCTAATTGCGTAATTGCATCTTTTTGATCTTGATTGATCGGTGTTACATTTTCTTCTATTCCGTTGTTCTCTTCCATTGCTTTTGTCCTTTATTAATCCATCATTCTTTTAGTTATTTGTACGGCTTTATTACCCTTGTATTCCCCAGCTAAACAAAGAAGCTTCTTAGTACCTTCTACTTCAATGCTTAACTCCCCTGATACCTCCTGACTTAATGGAAGAACATCTCCAGGCTGTAGGGACACAAGATCTCCAACAGTCATTTCTGTATCACCAAGCTTAACAACTGCCGTTGCGTGAGCTTGCTTAACATGATCATGCATTGATTGAGTCCAAAGACTATCAACTACATCATTTTCAGATTGGTAACTTGAACTTAGTTTTTGTTTAATTGGTTCAATTGTTGAGTATGGAATAACAACCATGATTGTTCCTGAAGCAGACTCAAACTCAACTTCAAAAGTGGTTGTGATAATTACATCTGAAGGAGGAACAACACCAACAAATTGTGGGTTGATCTCAGTTCTTACATATTGAGCATCGATTCTATGAACTGGCTGCCAAGCTTCCTCTAAGTCATCGATGGCCATATCCATAACTCTTTTCATAAAAGATAACTCAATTGAAGTAAATTCTTTCCCTTCGATCTTTGTAAATGGTCTATCAGTTCCACCAAAGTATGAATCGATAATGGCATAAGCTAATTTTGATTCAAATACTAATAGAGCTGGACCTCTTAGCTCGTTAAAACGCATGATACACATACAGCTTGGAATCGGCAGTGTATTTACGAATTCACCAAACTTTAAAAGATCGGTAGAGATCATAGATATAGTAGAGATTTTTCTTAATGAATTTGAAAGTGAAACCCTAAATGATCTAATAAATCTTTCGTAGATGATTTCTAGAATAGGCATTCGCCCACGGATAACCCTATCCTGATTAGTTAGATCATAGGGCTGGATATTATCCGAACCTTCATCATCATCATAATCATCATCAAAATCCCCGTCTACATCGACATCAGAATCTTCATTTACAGCACTTAATAGAGCATCAACTTCGTCTTGGCTTAAAACTTGGCTCATTTAAATCCCCTCCTGGGCTTCTTCTAGATAAAGCTTCCTGCTTTACCCTTTTTTTGTATGTGTTTGATTAACTTTTGACCTAGTTAATCTGAAATCCTACGTAAAATACATCAACCACTTTCCCATCAATTAAATAAGAATTGATAGCTGATTTAATTTGCTCCTTAAGATAAATTTTCCCATCACGCTTTAAAAGATCTTCTGGTCTTTTTGAATTAAGAATACTGATAACAGTGTCTCTAATTTGAGGTTTTCTAGCTTCAACCTCTGACACTTCAGAATCTTCACTCATACGTAATACGGCATTTAACCTAACATATCTTCTTGGTCCGTCACCTTGGGCCAAGTTAACAGTAAACGTTTCTAGATCAACAAGAACTTCTTTCTTTAAGTCCTCAGTTGGTTGTGTTTCATCAACTACATCTGGATTCGCTTTTACTCTACTCTCTTCTAATAGCTTTGTTAAATCTGGCTTGTTAGCTTCCTTCTCCATAAATTGGTATTGAAAGAAAGCAACAGCTCCTAAGGCGGCCATATTAAAAACTAGTAATACAGCAACTAACGGATTTTTTTGACTGCTAGGACCAGCAGCTTTTGGCGACTCTACTTCAGCATTTCCAGCATCATTAACTTCTTCTTCGGCCATTTGATCCGACTCCTTGGATTTAACGTAGGGATAAGGTCCATCTACCCCATGTCAAAATTATACCCATCCTATGGATCGAATTCAAGTACATCCTGCCGTTGGAGGTATTTT
>CAXGOD010000214.1:0-4705 GCA_964011245.1 uncultured Bacteriovoracaceae bacterium
ATTTACTGGTCCTGGATGCATGACGATTGCCTTATCTTTCATAAGAGCAATTCGATCATTATTCAGTCCATATTTATTGTTGTAATCTTTAGTAGATACTTCGAAGGCTTCATGTCTTTCATGTTGAACCCGTAAAAACATGACTGCATCAGAGTCTGCAATGGCTGAATTTAATTCTGATAGCTCACAGTTATTAGGAAGTTTATCAGCACTCGGTAGTAACATTTCAGGACCACATAAATGAACCTTTACTCCAAGTTTAGAAAAAGCATTGATATTTGATTTTGCTACCCTGGATGAAGCAATGTCTCCACAGATAGTAATAGTTAGTCCTTCAAAACTTTTAAACTCTTCATATATTGTAAATAGATCTAAAAGAGATTGAGAAGGATGTTCAAATTTACCAGCACCGGCATTAACAATACGGAATCTAAATTTGTCTCTTATACTGTTTAAGTAGTTATCGTCAGAATGCCTGATAATGGCTGTATCAACTCCTAGGCTTTCAAAAGTCTTCAATGTATCGTATAGAGTTTCTCCCTTTGACACAGAGGACTGGCCAGCAGAAAAGTTTAAGACATGGGCTCCAAGTCTTTTAGCTGCAACTTCAAAAGAGAATTTTGTTCTCGTTGAGCTTTCAAAAAAGATATTGGCGATCATTTTATTTTTAAGTTTATCTTGGAATTTTTCAGGGTGGTCAATGTTTTGGAAATAAAAAGAAGACTTCTCTAGAATAGAGAAAATAGTATCAACAGATAAATCATTAATAGCTGTAAGATGCTTGATGAACATGCTCCTTGTATGTGTGTCGATTAAAAATTTTGGAAAAAAGGTCTGTATCTTGGGAACTAGGCCCAGAAAGGGTGTTGAGGATAATGTAGTGTGTCGTCTTTTTCATATCCCTCAAAGTTTGCGTGTGTGCAATTTGCTATAGATTCCTTAAAATGAGATAACTTGGCAAGTATTTTATTGGTATAAATCATGGAAAAAGCGCAATTTACTCTACATTCTAAGTTTGAGCCCTGCGGCGATCAGCCTGATGCTATAAAAAGGATCACGAAGGCCTTTGAAGCTGGTGAGAAGTTTCAAACTCTTCTGGGGGTAACAGGCTCTGGTAAGACTTTTACCATGGCCAATGTTATTAAGAAGCTTGGTAAAAAAACATTAATTTTGGCCCATAATAAGACACTCGCAGCTCAACTCTTTGGTGAATTTAAAGAATTTTTTCCTGAAAATAAAGTCGAATATTTTGTTTCATACTACGACTACTATCAGCCAGAGGCCTATGTTCCTGGTTCTGATACCTATATTGAAAAAGATTCAAGTGTTAACGATGAAATTGATAAGCTTAGGCATTCAGCAACTAAAAGCATTTTAGAAAATGATGATGTTATTGTTATTGCCAGTGTTAGTTGTATTTACGGTATAGGTTCACCTTCAGAATACAAAGATCAAAGGATCACTATTTATACCGGGGATACTAAAGATCGTGATGAGTTCTTAAAAGAGTTAGTTGCAGTTCAATATCAACGAAATGACATTGATTTTTCCAGAGGAACATTTAGAGTAAGAGGGGACCTTGTTGAAGTTTTCCCCGCATCAGAAGATGCAAATGTTGTAAGAATAGAATTCTTTGATGATGAGATTGATAGCATATCTATCGTTGATCCCTTAAGAGGAACAATCCTTCATAAACTTAATAAAGTGGTTATATATCCAAAAAGTCATTATGTAGTCGGAGAGCAAAAGTTAAAGAATGCCCTGGGAACAATACAAACAGAGCTTAGACAAAGGCTTATAGAATTAGAGACCAATAAAAAATTGGTTGAAAGGCAAAGGTTAGAGCAAAGAACAATGCTTGACCTTGAAATGCTTGAAGAGATGGGATTTTGTTCAGGTATTGAGAATTACTCTCGCCATCTAACTGGGGCTAATCCAGGAGAGCCTCCTCCAACACTTATAGATTATTTTGAAAAAGATTACCTACTTATTGTAGACGAATCTCATGTTACTATTCCACAAGTAGGTGGGATGTATAAAGGTGATAGGGCCCGTAAACAAAACCTTGTAGACTTTGGTTTTCGTTTGCCAAGTGCTTTAGATAATAGACCCCTTCAGTTTACTGAGTTTGAAAAAAGAAATGATAAGGTTCTCTATGTCTCAGCAACTCCCGCTAATTATGAATTAGAAAAAACTCATGGTGAGTATGTTGAGCAGATCATCCGCCCTACAGGCTTATTAGATCCTGTCATTGAAGTAAAAGATGCTACTAACCAAGTTGATGATCTTCTAGAACAAGCGAAGGAAACAATTGCTCAGGGCTTCAGGGTTCTAGTGACTACCTTAACAAAAAAGCTGGCAGAAGAATTAACAAAATATTATAGAAGCTCAGGTATGCGAATAAAATATCTTCATTCAGATATAGATACACTGGAGAGAGTAGAAATACTGAAAGAGCTTCGAGAAGGAGAATTTGATATTCTCGTGGGAATTAATCTTCTGAGAGAAGGGCTTGATCTTCCTGAGGTTGCACTAGTTGGAATATTAGATGCCGATAAAGAAGGTTTTTTGCGCTCTACTCGAGCATTAGTACAAACAATAGGAAGAGCTGCAAGAAACTCAGAGGGAAAAGTTATTCTATATGCGTACAAAAACACAAAGAGCATGAATGAAGCAATAAGAACCACAGCTGAAAGAAGAGAAAAACAAATTGCCTACAATCAGGCTAATGGGATAACTCCAACAACAATTATCAAGTCCATCACAGGCGGAGTTATTGATATATTAAAGAAAAGTAAATCGAAAAAGTCGGGTAATAAGTCTAAAGGCGTGGAAATTTTGGATAACATTACACCTGTAGCAATTGATGCTAAAATAGAAGAGTTAAAAGTAAATATGAAAGAAGCCTCTAAGGCGCTAGAGTTTGAAGAAGCTGCTAGGGTTAGAGATGAAATCAAAGAATTGAATAAGATGAGGCTAATGCTGTGAGATCATTTGGAATATTTTTAATTACTCTATTCATTACATTACCAAGCTTTGCTCAAGAAAATGCAGAAGCGTTTATCGTTACTATCAAAGAAGATAAGATTCGTGTTATCTCTCCAAAGAAGAAACAAAAAATCATTGGTGTTATCATCAATAATGAAACATTTGATAAAATTACCTCTGAAGTAAGATCTGATAAAGGTGTGCTAAAGCGTTTTGTTTTAAAGTCTCAAGGGACCAAGTCACTTCAAGTTAATTATTCAAAGATAAAATCATTATTTTATGTATCTATAGCTCCACCCTTTCAAGCGGTAGAGTTGAAGTTTTCTCAGAGGGCCTATGAGATTCCTGAGAAAGAGTAGTAAAGCGAAAAAAATTATTCTTGTTATTTCAGATATTCATCTAGGAGCAGGCGCTGTTATTGATGGAAGAAGAAATCCCTTAGAGGATTTTCACTCCGATAAAGAGCTTGTAGATTTTTTTGATTATTACTCTTCAGGAGATTATCAAAACTTAGATGTAGAACTTATTATTAACGGTGACTTCTTGGATCTTTTGGCGGTTCCTTATGTAGAGTACTTTGATGATGAGTATTGGAGTGAGAAAGCTGCCTTAGAAAAATTAGAAATGATTATAGAAGCCCATCCTGAAGTTTTTGGGGCAATGAAGAAGTTCCTTGGACAAAAAAATAAAAAACTTATTTATATTATAGGAAACCACGACTCAGAGCTTGTTTTTGATTCACTTACTGAAAGGTTTTTAAATGAGTTTGGACAACTAAAAGAAAAAGTTACTTTAGATAAAAAAATGACAACTTATTCTCCAATTAAGGGAGTGTATCTTCAGCATGGTCATGAGTATGAACTTGCTCATCAATTTGACCCAATGGATACAACGATTGAATCAGCAAAAGGGGATAAGTACTTTATTCCATCATGGGGCTCATATTATGTAACCCATGTTATAAATAAGTATAAGCAGGAAAGAGACCATGTTAATGCTGTAAGACCTATTCGTAACTTTCTTATTCATGGGTTGATCTTTGATACCTTCTTTACCATTAGATTTATGATCGCTAATGCTTATTATTTTATGATGGTTAGATTTCTGCACTATTATAGGCTTAAACTAGGGTGGAAGAGAATTATAGAGGAGAGCCTTAACCAACTTCATCTATTTCAAGACTACGAGTCCTTAACAAGTGACTTCTTTAAAGAATATCCTGAGGCCAGGGTTTTAATTGTAGGTCATACTCACGAACCAATGTTTAGAGAGTACGCTGATGGAACAAGATTTATCAATACAGGAACGTGGACGAGAATGGTTAATCTTGACCTGGGGCAACTAAGTAATGAGTCTCAACTTACATTTGCTAAGATTCAGATTAATAATCTTGATTATGACTTAGACACTTTTGAAGAACATGTCGATATAGATCTTAACAAGTGGGCCCCTAAAACTGACCTACCTTACGAAGACTTCAGATAAAACTGTTCAAACTATTTACATTTAGTTGTCATAAAACTAAACAAAAAGTCCCAACTATTAAACAAAATCCCTATGATCCTAAAAATAATTAATTTTTCTTAAAAAAAGTGTAAAGTCTTTGGCCACTTGGGCGATAAGTACTTTGTCTGCGCCACAATGGCTTACAGACAATCTTTTTAATAAAATTAACCAACAATCTAGCAGGACGCTTATCAATTTCTCACGGTTGAGC
>CAXGOD010000215.1:0-4699 GCA_964011245.1 uncultured Bacteriovoracaceae bacterium
CTTGGATTAATTTCAGAAATACCTTGTTCATAGTGACTTGCAAACTTTGTATCATATCTATAATTATCTTTCATCTGAACAAGAGTATACTTAATTAAGTCATAGTACTTATTATTAAGGATTTTTGTAGTACTTTGTATTATATCAGCGTTTGATTCACAGATAGGAGCACTCGAACCTATACAATCAATTTTACTTCTTGTTGGAATGAAATTATTTTTTCCAGTAGCTGCATCACCTTTTTTAGAACTAGTCTTGGAAAATATTTGGAGTAAATCCTCTCTCTCAATTCTTTTGGATACCTTTATATCTTCAGATTTCTCATTTTCAGGGTCACTTAAAAAATCATTGAAATCTTTTAAAAGAGTTTTCATCGCAAACTTATTCATGAGTAGTTGATCTTGAGCATATGGAGAGTTAAAGTACGCTGAAACCTCGTTTTCAACTGGGTCTACAGACTTTATTTGTTCTTTAAATCCTGGTATTGAGATTTCTAACTTTGCCCCACGTCTCATTTGGCAATAACCCTTACAGTTAGCTTCAAAGTTTGGATTTAAACCATCTTTAGTTTTTTCTGAAATTTCAGCTTCAGAGCCAAGAGCTTTAAGTGAGCTAACACCTTGTGCCCCAACAATTAGAGAGGACACTTGATCTCTTAGGTTGTCAGCTCTCATTTTTGCAAGGAGTCTTATCATACTTCCCCGATCATTTTTGTATGTTGCTCCACAGGCTCCGTAGACAGTTCCAATACGGACATACTGAGTTGTTTTATCCTGATAAGCTTTTTCACATGAATCTGATTTATTTTTACCTAATGGCAACTTTAACTTATAACAAGTCATTACAGGTTCTTCATTAATCATCTTTTCTGTCCATCCCATAATTTGCATACCGAACATTCCCCATTGATTATAAGGTTGAGAAGCTCCTCCACGATAAGGCTTTGGAAAAGTCGAATTATTTTGTAAGGTATAATAAAAGTAGGCTCTGGTTACCTTCTGTTGATTTAAGGAGCCATTAATTGCATTGGCTATAGACATAGTCACTGTATACATCATTAATAAAAATGGAAGAAAGATCACAAACTCAATAATAGATTGTCCTTTCTCATTTTCAATAATTTTAAATAGAGATTTAGCACCCATTATCATACACCGTAATATCCATTTCACCTTGTTCAGCACATTTACTTATGCCCATCGCTCTACAAGTCATCTCCCAGCACTGTATCTTTAAAGGTTCTTTCCCTAAAAATCCCTCTGAAAGCATTGTTGCCTTTACACCACCACCGACAAGCTTATAGGGAGTTAACCTCTTTCTAAAAAGTGCAGTAACCCCCGAAAATAAATAACTATTTTGCCCTGAAGGAGCTGGCTTTAATACCTTCACATCACTATCCATAACGCCAAAGCGATCCAGCCTATAAATTTTAAATACTTTTTTAGCAACTCTAGCAGCACTATTCATATTTGTATCCACAGTATCACTTGTAGCATCGTGAACCATAAACGCCCTTCCAGACATAAATGTTGCATAATGAGTTAAAAAGCCAGTTGTCATATTAGTTGCGTGGCCAATAAACAAAAAGCAAATCCCAATTGCAAAAGCAAAAGTTAAAATAAACTCAATCGTTGATTGACCTTTTTGATCTTTTTTAACTATCTGGATAAGTATCTTTTGCACCAAAAAACCTCGTCGTATTACCACGCCATAAATAAGACTCGTGTTGCCCCTTATATGAAGGCTGTTGATAAACTTTACGACCTCTTAGGCCATGTCTGTATGAATATTCCATTTCACTTCTAAATGTTTTTGCAAACTTGCCATTCTTCCCGAATATCTTTTGAAATGCATCACTTTTAAAGACTGTTGTTGTTGCAACTAGGACGACGGCAAGTAGTAAAATATACTCTACCGTAGTCTGACCACTCTCTGAGTGTTTTAAAAACTGTTTCTTAAAAACCATCCTATGCATAACCATGCTAATAGTATAACCGGAGCAAACGCAAATTTCGATCCGAAGCAACTTTTTACCCCTTCGAAGTCTCCAACCTTAAAATAACTGATTATCTGCTTAAAATTTGTAATCGCATTCATAAAGAAAAAAATCAACCCAGTGACCACTGTACTTACCAAGAGAAAGAAAAAGGATTGTTCCTGAAGCCCCATAGGAACTAATAAAAAAAATGAAAATAAATATTTTGTATCTCCTGCCCCCATGATGTTGAGCAGAAAGAGTATAAAACCAATTACTAAAAAAACCGCACTATACAAGAAAGTTTGCCAGGCCCAGACATAATAATCAGGTAGAACAAAAGTTAGAACAACAAAAATAAGTATATTGGTTATCGCCCACCAATTAGAAATTCTTTTTGTTTTTACATCTTTCCAAGAAACAAAAATAAGTTCTAGCAAGATTCCTACATAAATAGCAATTGGGATCATGGTTCATATCCATTCTTGAAACCTCCAAAAAAACATTGTTTTTCACATACTCCAACAGTTAAGTTCTGCGAAAGCACATGTCCAAGGTTCCCAACAGAATCGCGCATGAAGTCTGAGAAGGCCCCAACCATTTTTATAGAAATAGAGACAATGAAAATCATTACAAATAGATATTCGATAGTTGCCTGACCGGCACTTTTAAATGAATTCGTAGACTTGGCCATAGTAAAAGTCTACACAAATTTAGATAAATCAATGACGTCGGGAAAAAGTTTCCCAATTTAAGTGACTTTAAGAAATAGAATACCCAGATATTTAAAAAGAAATACCTGAGTTATTCTATGTCGTCTAATAGACCTTCAGCTTTAGTAAATACTCCACCAGTTAAGCCTTCAAGACCACTAACTAGTTTTTCTTTGAACTTAAAGATAACAATCGCAACAACAGCAACTAAAAGAATATACTCTGTTGAAGTTTGCCCGTTTTCATCTTTTAAGAACGCAACAATTTTTTGTTTCATAACACTCCCCTTATTGGACTCCATTTCTTATCGGGCCCGGGCCGAAAAAACTTAAATTTTTTCCTCCTCAATCTGATTATTTTATCATTTTTATCAAGTTTTCTCAACGCGAAGCATTGCAAAAAAGGTAACCACCTGATTACACGTAGAAATAAAAGTCAACTATGGATATTTTACTCATAACCACAGCCTCAGAAATCTGCTATAATGAATATGGGTTTGGGGAACTGATAATGAGTTTCGCCCTACAAATTTACTCGCGGGAGCCATCACTGGTCATAGTGAGCATGCCCAACAATCTTTGAATAAGGATTGATAAATGGGAAGCCTAAAATGATTACTTATAGCGCCCACCTTTTTTAAAGGGGCGCGAAACCGAAAAATCGGCCCCCAAACCCATCTTCTTAAAGCTTTCCGAATCAGTTTCTTGACATGTTATGTAAATTTCTCGAAAATTTTAATATGACAAATCTAAACGAATCATCACAAGTATCTACAAAATGGATTGAAAACTTAGCTCTAGAAGAGATCAACATGGAAGAGTCCGGTGTTGTTAACTTTGCTGAGCATTTAAATCCATCAAGACTTTTAGAAGAATCTTCAATTGAGCTTATGGAAACATTAAGAGAAAGATTTGAGATCTATCTAACAAAGTTTAATGAGTACAGAGGTGATAATGCGAATTCAGGCCTTATAAAAATTTTTAAGATATCAAATACAATTAATGACTTCATGCTTTTTAGAAATAGCTTAAAGCTAGTTATTGCAAGAAGATCCCCAGATGTTGTTAGTATTGGTTTCTTATCTAACTCAGGTGGTTTATTTGCTGCCAGAATGAACTATGAAGAAAGTGCAACGAGTAAACTTCATGAAATAAAAGCAAATGTTGGACCTTTCAATAATATCTCTTGGAAGTTCAATGGTGAAAATGTTGAGGTTGATGCCTTAGTTAGACATTACCTAACTGAGTTTGTACGCCACTCTGCTAGATAAAAGTAATTCCAGAAGACTTCTCTTTACTTTTAGAACCATAAGTTCCAGATAGTTTCGTATGAGCTTTTTTCAAAGTGTCTTCAATTGATGGCATGTCTATTTTAAAAGTGTTTTCTGCATTATTAGTATCCATTCTAAAATAGAGTTCTTCTCCTAACCCCTGTAATGCAATTTGATTTTCAGTTCGAGGAAACTTCCAATCCCCCTTAGATAACAATGCCGTGTTACCACCAAAAATCTCCATATACTTTTGAGCAAACTCATACCTATTCATAAGATCTGAAGAGGAGACTTGGAACAATCGATTGGTAGCATTTGACTCGATCGCTGTTTTTAAAAGCCCTGCTATAAACCAAATATCCACAAAGCCTGTATAGACTTTAGTGTCACAAGTTATTTTATTATTTAAAAAACTATTCTTTTCTAAAACTTCCATCCAATTTAAATCATTTAAATTAAAAGACCTTCCAAATATTGGACAACACCTAAAGATTACATAATTTAAACATGACTTCTGTATATAGAACTCACTGGAGGCAATATTATTCCCAAAGACACTACTAGGCATGGGAGTATCGTTCTCTCTAAAAAGAGTATCTTCTCCAGAGAAGATATATGAAGAAGAAAAATAAATAAATTTTGATCCATATCTTTCTGAAGCGGCAGAAACGTTGAATACACCAGCAGTGTTTAATGCATCGGCTACTTTTGGATACTCCTGACAAGCATCTAGATCTGTAA
>CAXGOD010000216.1:0-4696 GCA_964011245.1 uncultured Bacteriovoracaceae bacterium
TGGGTATGCCCTGAATGTTTTCATGAATGGTCTCTTGACGGTGATACTCAAGTAGAAGACTCTGCTCCACAATTTTTAGATATTAATGGAGCTGAACTTAAAGATGGTGACTCTGTGACTGTTGTTAAAGACCTTAAAGCAGGTAAAGCCACAATTAAAGTAGGAACTAAAGCTAAAAATATAAGACTTCTTGATGAGCCAGTTAACGGACACGATATTGCGTGCAAAGTTGATGGCCATGGATCAATGTACCTTAAGTGTTCTGTTGTAAAGAAGGCCTAGCTACAACCTACTGGCGGCCATTGTCTGCGACATTTTATATAGTACATACAAGAACCCTCTTCGTATTCACACTTAACAGCTAAATTCTTTGATAAATCATCTAGCTTTAATTGTGCTTGAAGATCACTAATATAATTTTCTAATATTTCCAATTGTTCTTTTGTGGCGGTATTACCTCGTGGTGGCATCGTACCATCCTCCATTCTTAAATAGACTTTACTACTAAATGGTTCACCTTCTTCTAAATACTTTAAAAGTCCAGCTTCTTGTCTCATAGCTCCATGGCACATTGTAGAGCTTAGTGGTTCTAAAACTTGTTTTTTAAGTTGTTCAAAACTGACTATATTTTCTTCTGGTAGTTGAGTGCTCTGCAAGTTTTGAGTAGATTCTGTTACCTCTATTTGTGCATCAGATGCTTGATTACAGGAAATAAATATCCCCATTAATATAAGAACTAGTAATTTTGATTTCATATTTCCTCCTTTTGTTCTCTGTTATTGTTTTAATCCAGAAAGTCAGATATAACTATTCTCATAAAGTAATCTTTATCATTCCTGTGGAGAATATGTATGTCACCCATTAAGAAAGAACTTTCGGACTTCATTACAGTTGCTGAATGCGGAAATTTTTCTAAAGCCGCTGATTTGTTAGGTGTGAAACAGTCCGGTATTTCAAAAAGTATAATGCGACTAGAAGATGAACTGAATACTAAGCTTTTTATGAGAGGGCCAAGGCTTTTGAAGTTAACAGATGCAGGTGTCGTCTTTTACGAGCAAGCTATAAAGCTTAGAAACGATTGGAACCTTGCGACTCAAAAAGCTCGGGCTCTAGATACTGAAGTCAATGGTAAATTTGTTTTAGGTGCTCACCCAGTAATTGCAAAATATATTCTCCCAAAGGTATTTCAGCAGGCCTTGAAGGAACCAGGGATTGATTTAGATATTAATCTTGTCTCTTCTAAAGAAGCCGTTGAACTTGTTCGTGAAATGAAAGCTGACTTTGCTATTGCTGTTAAGCCCTTTCCTTACCCGGACCTTATAATCAAGCCCCTATGGAAAGAGTATATTGGACTTTATTCTAAAGATGGGTCTGAACAAGATGCATTAATGTACAACCCAGCAATGATTAATTCTCACGAATACTTAACTCAACTTGGTCATTGTAAAACTACTGCCATTAATGATTATCAAGTTCTCTATTCTACGGTAAAAAGAAATCCTAAAAGTATGTGTTTTCTGCCAAATCCAATTGTCGATAATGAAGGAAGATTAAAACTCATTAAGAAAATGACTAAGTCTATAGATGTTTGTTTGGTTTATAGACATGACAGACTTAAAACAAAAGGTTTTAAGTACTTATTAAAAAGTATAAAATTATAATATGAACGATCAGATCAAAAATATTATTCTAGAGAAGACAAATTCCACTTCAATTCTAAAAACAGAAGTAATTCAAAAGCTTTGGAGTGGATATGGCGAACTAAGCAGAATTAAGCTTGATCATACAAGTATTATCCTTAAACATATAAAATTTCCTGATGAACAGGAACACCCACGTGCCTGGAGCTCAGACTTATCCCATAAGAGGAAAGTTAAGTCTTACCAGGTAGAGTTTAGTTGGTATCAGTTATTTAATAAAACAATTCCAAGTTCCTACACTCCTAAATTGATCACAAGTGGTGAGATTGGTAAGCAACACTATCTTGTCCTAGAAGACTTAGCCGCAGTTGAGTTTCACCCTCTTGAGCAAATAGACTGGGATCAAACAAAACTTTGCTTAAAATGGTTAGCTAGCTTTCATAATCAATACATGGGAACTCCCCCAAATAACCTTTGGGAAGTTGGTTCATATTGGCATCTAGAAACAAGACCTGACGAGCTTCAAGTAATAAAAGATCCTGAACTTAAAAATGCGGCAGCACTTATTGATCATAAGCTCAACTCAGCCAAATACAAAACGATTGTACATGGGGATGCTAAACTGGCCAATTTTCTATTTAGTAATGAGCAAGTAGCCGCAGTTGATTTTCAATATACTGGTGGTGGTGTCGGAATAAAAGATGTGGCCTATTTTCTTAGTAGTATTTATAATGCGGAGGAACTTTTCCAAAATGAAGAAAAATGTTTAGAATATTATTTTAAACAACTAAATAATCCAGAGATCGAATTAGAGTGGAGATCTCTCTATTCTTATGCATGGGCGGATTTTTACCGTTTCCTTGTTGGTTGGTCACCAGATCATTGGAAAATAAACTCTTACTCAAAACTCATGAAAAACAAAGTCATTAAAGACTTAAATATGTTTCATACACTTTGTGATTTAGCCAAAGAAGCCGCTTCTAGTGCAGGTAAAGTCATTCAAAAAGCTATTGGTACTCAAGTTGAAGTTAATATAAAAGACGATCAACTGCCGCTTGCAGCAGGTGTTGTAACCGAGATAGACCATAAAGCTCAAGAAGAAATCTTAAAAATAATTTCACCTATACTTAACAAATTTGACCTTGGTCTTCTAACTGAGGAACTACCAGATGATGGGTCACGGATTCACAAAGAATATTTTTGGTGCATAGACCCTCTTGATGGAACATTACAATTTAGTCAAAACCAATGTGGTTTTAGCGTATCTATTGGCCTAGTCGCAAAAGATGGAACTCCTATACTTGGAGTTGTCTATGACCCAAGAAATGAAAACTTGTATCATGCTCTTAAAGGTCATGGTGCCTTTAAGAACAATAAACCCTTCAAAGTTAATAGAAGTACAAAAGAAGTTACTAATTACTCACAAGGCCCTGCGGTAATGAACGCCATTAAGACTATTGAAAATGCCCCCGCTACTTTTATAAAAATGCCAAAAAAAGATAAAGGTGGAGGATGCTTATGGGACTATGCTGCAAGCTCTGTTATTCACGCTGAAGCCGGAGGAGTAAATAGTGATTATAATGGAAAAAGAATTAACTTAAACAACCTAGATACTGTATTTTTAAATAACTATGGCGTTCGTTTTTTAAGCTCTAAAGACTTAGCTTAGATGAATAGAGTTATCTAGCTTTAAAATATCTTTTGCTTTTCTATAAGACTCATTTGATCCCATTGAGATTAAACAGTCCCCTTCACAAAATACATAATCAGCAGGTGGTTTAAAGATAAAACTCTTATCTGGCTTTCTAACTCCAACAATAATGAGATCTTGCATATCCTTTCCCTTATCATTAAGTGTCGAGTTAATTAGAAGAGAAGACTTAGAAACATATAGGTCTGCAAGTTGTACTCTACTGGCCTCTGTACTTCCAGAGCCAAGATCTAAGAAGTCTTCGACAGCAGGATTAAGTACACTCTCCGATACTCTTAAAGCTGTCATATGAGTAGGAAGAACGACTTTATTTGCACCAGCTTTTAGGATTCTCTTTTTTGCTAATTCATCATTGGCCCTACAAATAATATAAAGGTCATTACTTGTAGATCTACCAACTAAGGATATATATATAACGCATTGGCATCATCATCAATTAATGAAACTAATACTTTTGCATGATCAAGCCTTGCGGTCTCAAGAGTTTCCTCATGAGCAGCATCCCCATCAATCCATAGGTAATCTGATTTTTCAAGCTTTTGAATCATATCTTGATTATTCTCTATAACCACAAACTTTGTATTATTCGCTGCTAATTGTTTACAAACAATTTCACCCATTCTTCCAAAACCACAAACAACAGTATGCTTTTTAAGTTCATCAATTCTTTTTTGCATTTTATCCCTTTTGTGTTTTTTTAAATCAAAGTTAAGCATGTAATTCATTAAAGTAGATATAGAGAAGGTAACAATTCCAAGCCCCATAAAAATCAGGAAGATAGTAAAGATTTTCCCTTCATATGATAATGCGTGAACTTCACCAAAACCTATTGTAGTGAGGGTTATGATAGTCATATAAAGTGCATCAAAAAAAGGCCAGTCTTCAATAACTACAAACCCTAATGTCCCGATGACAAATGCAGTTACAGCTACAGCGAGTATATACAAAACCTTTCTAAATTCCATGCTTAAAGTTTAGAAATTCTGGGATAATGTCTCTAGAAATGAATTATTATCTCGACATAACGCGCCACTGCGAATATTAATTAAATATGAGAAACTTAAGAACTTTCATTCTCTCACTATTACCACTAGGCCTATACGCGTCTGTGGATGTTCAAGAACTACACACCAATATCAGAGACGCTCATACTATGCAGTACGAATACAAGATCTCTAAAAAGCTTTTATTTTCAGATGTGGACAATATGCATGGTACTGTTTGCAGTGCCTACACTCCACTTGAGTGCAAGACCTACAACAGAAACAAGGGTGGCTTTAACTTAAACACTGAGCATACTTGGCCTCAATCAAAAGGGGCTAAGCCCTTTCCTGCTCAAGGTGAT
>CAXGOD010000217.1:0-4696 GCA_964011245.1 uncultured Bacteriovoracaceae bacterium
ATATACAGTTCACTAATTGCGACACCATAAGCCGCTTTTCCAGAACAACACATAGTTGGTGCCATTTGGAGAACAGTTTCTTTTTTAATATATCCAGTTGTAGGATCGATGTCGTTATCAGAAATCTTTTGTCCATTAAAGTAAGCACCTTCACTAGATACGTATCTATTTGTGTAAACACTTACATCTGTATAGGTGTCTAAGCAACATCTAGCAGGTCCATTCTCATTTGTCGCCGTTCCGGTACAACAGTCATTTGCAGAGACACTTTCTGAAATTTCAATCCCTGTAGGAACACAACAGTTAAATTCATTTTCAGAAAAAACCTTCTTCATTTTTGAAGATCCAATTTCAAAGTTATCGTAGCTTGCTGCTGAATACATATCAAGGTTTGTTATCCCATTGTTATAGACAACATCTGTTTTCCCATCAATGCCATTATTATTCTTAATTGTACCATCTAGTGGAAGCTTTAAATTTGATATATCAAGTTGAAATTCATCAAGTGGCTTGAACATATTGTACTTGTTATCAGCATTGGTATTATTCGTTTCAATAAGAACCTGAGGAATACCTAGAAGCTCAAATTTACCCATCCATTTTAAGTATTTTTGTTCTTCCTCTGAGCCTTCAAGAATAGATTTTATTTCACAATCTCCACCAGAGACTAGAACATTAGCTAACGTACAAGCATATCTTGTCGTATCTGCACTTGCGCCACTCATGACTGCTGGGACGTTGTTAGGAAACCAGTTTAGTGGTCTAAACTTTGCAACATCTATTGTTTGTTGTGAGCTTCCTGAAAATCTATGACCACCATTATTACCATAAGTTCCTTCAGCAAAATTTCTTACCCAGTGTCCTGTACAACACATTCTTGCGTTATTTAGGTGAAGGGTATTGTATTGTCTTACTGAGTTTAGGTCTAAGTTTAGAGCAACTGTTCTTGTAGGGTCTGCAGTATAAAGAGCAGGGTATGTATTAGAATCCTCTTGCATTTTATCATAGACAGTATGTGTTCTAGAGTATCTTCTAGGATCATCAATATCTTGGTTTATACCAGGAATTAAAAGATCACCGTTAGTATCTACGACTTGAATTCCAGTAGAGTCGTTGTGCTTTTGAGAGTAGAAAGTAAAACTCTTTCCAGTTTCTCTACAACATCTATGCTCGTATAATTCATAATAAGGGTTAGGTATATTTGTTGTCCCAACACGTCTTTCTTGAGAATTTGCACAAACCAGTTCTTCTTTCCAGAAATTTTGCTCGGCTTCTGTGATTTCATTCATAAAGTTTGTTATCGTTTTAATCTTTCCAGAGATAAACTTGTTTGGTGAGCAATCAAAGTCACTGAAACATTTTGCTCCGGGAGCTCTTAAACATGTATCTTTATGGTATCCCTTAGAAGATACTGAAGTGCTTCCATCATTAAACAGTCCAAGATTACTTAAAACGGGTAGGTCCATTGAGCTTGAACTCATATTTTGTGTAATGGAAAAACGAGAGTGGTCGTTTACATCATCAAGATTGTAATTTGTTAGGTGAGTATAGTTTCCATCTTCATCAGTGGTTGGACAAGCACTAAAGAACTTATCACTTTGTTTAGATGATGAAGTTGCGAATGTTCTACCAATGGCCAAAATCTTATCAGACTTACTACCACGAGATATAACACCGTTTATATCAGCATTGGTACTAGCGTCTTCTGGAGATTTTCCTGGAATACAAACACCATTTACATCAATTCCACTTAGATGTGTAAATACTCCTGATGGAGGAAGCTCAGTTCCGTCATAGTTATATGGGCGACCTAGAATCCTGGCCCCTAAGCCGAATGTATCAGACTTGTTGGTAATATAGCTTTTATTATTCTGTGCTGCTGGACTAATTCCATAGCGAGATATTTTTGTATTAAACTTTGCTTGGTCTAATGTTTCACAATAATTATTATGTGAGCAAGCATGAAAAGCAGTATTATCTGACTGGGCATAAGAGGCAACTGATGTAATTGCATGGGCAGCAGGTTCACAAATTGATCCTCGACCTCTGTAAACACATCTTTTTACTTGTCCATTGCTTCCACCTACAAGGCTTAGTAGACTAAGGCTGACACTTCCTGATATTTCATTTCCATTAGAGTCAAACTGTGGCCATGGCGTGGTCATAGTTGAAACATTTTGACATGTATACTCATAACCAACCTGAGTAATACAATCTGTATCAGTTTGACAGTAATGGGCCCTTTGACATTGAGCCCCATCACTTTGAGTATCATGAGTTACAACTGAACCAGAGTTAACTATAGCAGCTGTTTCACTAATGGTGATTCTAAAAGTATTGGCAGCTGTTACATCACCATAGTAGGCGTTAAGAGCAAGATAGAGTTTGTTTGACTTGGCTTGAACTCTTCTTTGGTTACCAACTGAGAACCACTTTACACCATCAAATGATCCAATTAGAGAGCCATAATCAAAGCCATACCAATCTTTATTGTATCCATTTGAAAACAAGAAGTGTTGAGACTTTTGTCTGTTTCTTCTTTGTTCCATGACATTATCATAGTATTTATGAGTCCAAGGAATCATTGTTGGTGGAAGAAAACAAGCTCTACCAAACTTCATATCATCAGCGTTAAAAGATCCTTGGTTATAAAGTCTTTGAGACTCAACCATGTCCGGAAGATATCCTCCACCTTTATGTAAGAAGTTGTCCGGGAAGATTTTTTGAACATTAGTGAAGTAGTCAGTTCCACAACTTAGACAACTTGAAAAAACACCTTCATCAGAGAATAAATCATAGTAACGTCCCTTAACAATATCCACTTTTGTTGCAGGTATTGGACTTTTTTCACTAGTATTAAAACTACCAAAGATTTCACTGAAACCAATATATTGGTCTTGATTATTTGGTTTAGAATTATCTCCATTAGAATAAGAGAAGAGGTCACAGCCATCTTCATTATTTGTTAAGTCAACTGAGCACTCTTGTTGGTAGTTACTTGCAATTTGGTCAAATTCGTAGTGAACCCCATTTGTATCATAGAACTTATGCGCCACTGATCTGGCTGAAATAAAAACTGTTTTTTGTAGAGGTGGCTCAGGTACATTGGGTTGAGGGTATAAACACTCATAACTTGTTAGAGTTTCAATTCCTGCAACGTCAGAGTAAACAGGTTTAAGATTACATGTTATCCCTTCTCCACAGGTACAATGGCCATCCACAGCTGCTTGAGCAACTTCTTTAGAAGAGAGTAATGTATTAATATTTGAAGTTACAAAATAATCAATCTGAACTTCTTGGTTATTATAAATAGAGTAGTTGTTAGAGAATGTGATTGTTGTTCCTGACCTAGACCATGTATCTACACCGGGGCTAAGTGTAGTTCCGCCAACCTTAACGATGACATTATAACTTGTGTTAGCATAATTAGGGATTTTGAAACTTTGACCTGAGCCATGATCACTTGATCTACTTGGGCTAGATGTTTGTCCTTGCTTGTAGTACTTAGAGCATTTGGCAATGGTAGAGCCAATTCTTTTACAGGTTCCATCTACTCTAAAACGAATCTTTAAATCATCATTAGCAGCATTTACAGGAGCAGGCATTTGGAAAGAAATTGATTGCCCTGTAGAAAGACTATCGTTACTAGAATTAATAGTCGCATATGAAGAATTAAGTGCCGTTGCAATATCAGTGCTGAATAATTTGGCCTCATAGATTTTGATACCAGCATATTCAAGACCTGTAATATTATCAAAGCCTAATGAAGGATTAAGGTTTTTAAATGTAATATCATCAACTGGAGCACTATAAACATAAGTCCCTCCATTATTATTTAGCGTTTGAGATACATCAGAAAACTTTTGAGTACAGATCGAAAACTCATCAATAATTGGATTTAGACAATTATATAGATCTTGTAACTCAATAAAGAGATCAGCTGCTTGCTGAATTGGATCAACATTTGGATCTGTCTGGTCATTGTTCGGATTTGTTGGAACCATTGTTGGGCATACATAGAAATACTCAGTGTAGTTTGCAATTAGTTCTGGACGTGCAAGTATTTGTTGAACAGCGGCTAAGTATGAACCAGAGCTTTGATCTGTGCCACTTTTTACTTCAGAGTGATTTACACATTGTCCTAGGATACAGCAGTCGTAGCCATTGGCGGAACAAGCACCATCTGAAGTACATGTCGGAGAACTTCCGTTACCAACATTCGATCCAAGAGCTGGCATAAGAGATACTCTTAAGTGAGCAAGACTTAAATTAATATTAACAGCACCTGCTGAATCAAAAATTCTTAATCCATTACTAAGTAGACTTGAAGTACAAGTTGGACAAACATCAGAAGCTTTGTACGCATAGGATGAAGTACTAAATTCTGTGTTTAGAGTATTATTTAGATTAATTGTTAAACAGTCTGTGATATTGGCTGATTCGTTTGATACTTCCATTTGGAGAAAATATTCTTTATCCGCAAGCTCTACGTTGTAATAGTTTCTAATTCTTGCGGCCATAACTAAAACTTTTTTCGCTCCTGTTCCTGATGAGTCAGGGAAGTGAGTCGCAAGACAAAGATTAGTTGGATTGTTTTGGATGTATGTTTTTAAGTATTCGTTTAACTCATTCCCGCGAAGAATAATACTGTCGTTGTTGTCAGCAAAAAGTGGAAGAGTTGAAAGGTATTTACTTG
>CAXGOD010000218.1:0-4684 GCA_964011245.1 uncultured Bacteriovoracaceae bacterium
TAGCAGCATTAAAAGCAGCTCAGTATAAGAAAATGGCTGGAGATGTTGGAAAGTATAAAGATGCTTTCAATGGATTAAATAAAGATGCAAATCAAACGGAGTCAGAGTTTGAAGTAGGATACTGTGCGCTAAATCCAACAGCTCCTGGATGTCAAAATAAAGGTCCAAGAGTTCAAGGTAATAGTCAATTCTCATATGGAAATGTTGGAGGCCAAGGTAATGGTGGTGGACAATATGGGTTTGATCAAGATTCAGATATGGGTGACTTTGATGAAGGTGAAGGTTTAACTGCTAGTCAAAAAGGTGCTATTGATGACCTTGGTAATATGATGGATCAAGACTCGGCTGGAAGTTTTGGTAATAGTATTGAGAAAAAAGTTGGTCAAGGTGCCTTTAACAGAGCTCATAGAGGCTCTGGTGGTGGCGGAGGCGGCGGCGGTGGAGCTGCTAGTAGTGGTGCTTACCAAGGTGGATCAGGTGGCGGAGCTGGTGGTGGAGCAAATTCAGCTTTCGGTGGGTCTAAACAAAAAGTTAGCTATGGAGCCGGTTCAGGAAAAACTAAATATGGTGCTGGACGTGGATCAAATAAGAAGAAGTCTGGTAATCCATTCTCTAACCTGTTTGGTAAGAAGAAAGGAAGGAGGGTAGCGAGTCAGGTAACAAATGATATTGCTCCTTCTCATAGTGGGCTTTTTGATAAGATCTCAAAGCGCTACTCGAAAATGCAAAAAGCAAATCGACTACATAAATTAAAATAATTGATAATATGGCCCTCTGATACAGAGGGCCTTTTTTTTTGGCAAAATTTCTGTATTATCATTCCATGGATAAAAAATACGAATATAAATTACAGATTAAAGAGACTCACCTTGATAGCTACAGACATGTAAATAATGCGACATATGTTCAGCTGTATGAAGAAGCTCGTTGGGACTTTCTGACTTTAAGTGATAATGGGTTTGATGTTATTCATGAAACACAGAAAGGACCTGTTGTTCTTGAGATCAATGTTAAATACCGTAAAGAACTAAATAATAGGGAATGGATAACGATTACTTCTTATGATTTTTTTATAAGAGGAAAGATCATGAAGTTGAAGCATCAGATGATTAAAGAAAATGGTGATGTTGCGAGTGAGGCCGAGTTAACTTTTGGGTTTATGGATCTAGCTGAGCGAAAACTGATAGTGCCACCAGAGTCTTGGTTAAAACAATTTGGATTAGATAAATAAAAAAGGCCTCATTTGAGGCCTTATCTTTGCGTATGTATGTAATACTTTCGTCTGACTAATGATTAATATCTATCGTCGTAGTAATCATCGTTTCCATAGTTATCATAGTCATAGTTATCATAACCATAGTCATCGTAATCATAAGTTGGAGAGTTGAAGTTATAAGTTTCATCTCTAAAAGTCTCTGCACAGAAGTATCTATTAGACATTTCTCTTCTGTTAATTCTGTCTCTTTGAACTGAACATGAATCATACCCTCTATTACAAACCTGACCGTAGTAGCTTGATACAACTTGGTGCGTGTACTGATCTACTAATTGATAGTTACATGTATCCATGTTTGAATATCTATGTTGGTAACCATTATAGCTGTAGTATGGGTAACCGTTGTTGCTATAGTATCCATTTGATCCGTAAGTTGATGGAGCAAAGATCCAGTTCATATAAAGGTAGTTTCTGTTAGATTGTCTAAGATGTCTGTAGTAGTTAACAGTTCTTAAGTATCTTCTACGTGCATGGTAGTTAACATTTGAATATGGTCTGTGAGAATAACTTGAGTATGGTCTGTAATTAAAGTTATAAGGCCTGTGATAGTTTCTTGTTCCGTAGTGGCTTCTGTTTGGTCTATGTCTATAAGTTCTTCCTGCGTAAACAGATGTTCCTCTTCTTGGATTCGTGTTAACTCTTCCACCGTTATGATGACGAGAACCGTTTCCTCTATTTGGATTTCTATTTACTGATCCACCATTGTGACGAGAACCATTACCTCTATTTGGATTAGTTCTAGTTACTCTACCATTGTTAACTCTTGATCCATTTCCACGATTAGAGTTTGAAGTATTATAACCATTACGTCTTCTTGCTTCATCCCTTAATCTACTTCTGTCTTGAGCAATTGCATCACTAAAAGTTATTACACCTAAAGCAATAGCAAACACTGAAGTTAAGATTGTTTTGTTCATGTCATTCCCCTGTATAGTTTTTTTGTCGTGTTTTCGTAGAGCAAGATTTAACAAAGGATAAGAGAGAATGACAGCAAAAAATACTTACCGCGTCAAAGGCGTAAAAGGTGTCATTATGACATGAGGTGTATAAGCCATTGAATTTCAAAATGAAAATGTGAAGTGTGTCTACAGCAGGGGAGTTTGGAGCGGGAGTGAAAAAAAATAGTCTTACATCTGAGTGAAAAAAATTGGAGACAAAGTGTCACCACTAAAACGGTGGTAGATCGATATTTTTTACATAGTTTTCAAAAACCAACTCGACATTTTGTAAAAGAATTTCTTTTAGTTCAAGCTTTGCTTCTTGAATATTTTTAATAAAAACATCAATTGTATAGGTTTCGTTAAGCTCAGTTGAAATAGGAGAGTAACTTATATGCCATTTTTCTTGGCCTACTCCTCCACGTTCTGTTTCATATGGCCTAAAGAAGCCATGACTATTACTGGTCAGAATCTTTTCATCTAGCCACTGATGAAGATCTCCACAAGGGCCACCTGGAATACACTCTGATTGAAGTAGTTGAACATCTTCTCGTTTCATTGAACTTGCATCAAAAATATCGATATCTGTTCCCCAGTGATGACGGCTTCCACCAGGAACAGCTGACCATCTTAAAATAGCATGGAGTATTTCTTCTGGGTTGAGTGAATCAAAGTCTAGGGGATTATCGTTGTCATCATATAGAGGACGTTTTCCTGAAGCTTTTAGATTCCAGCCCGCCAGTTGTCGTTCAAAGTTTCTAAACGAGCTTACAATTTCAATATCAGCATTAATTTCTTTTTTGGCTTCAAGAACGAGTTGTTCAAAAGGAGCAACAGCATCTTCATAGATTAAGAAGTCTTTATATTGGATAAGTTTATTATTTTCTCGTCCAGTGAGAAGTTTATAGTTCATTATTATTTCTCGTTTATATCGCTTCCATTAGCTTCATCTGCATTAGAAGTACCATCAACATCAAACAGTCTTCTAAGACCACTTCTTTGGTATCTGTTACTCAATATTTTAAAGATATTATGATTTGGGTTCTTATTAATATCACCTTTAATAGCGTAATTTTTATCCATAACTTTGGCAATCTCTTCAACTTTTACTCCACCTTCTCCTGCACCATCAGAACCCCAATCAAAATCAAGGTTATTATTCTTTTTAGCTACGCCGCCTTCAGCTCCACCAGCTTTCCCATAAGAGACACCTTTGGATTTCTCTAAACTTTTAGTCGCTTGTTTCATCACATCTTTTATTGATGTTGGTGATGTTGCTGCCCCCGCACCAATAGAAGCAAGGCCCTTAGGCATTGAATTACCAAAACTTTTTTTGTACCAGGCCTTATGAGCATTTTGAAGCTTAAGGCTATTGTCTTTCATTTTCTTGAAGTTTGATTTGTATTTTGAATCTTTACCCATTTTAGCAATCTTACGATTAAGTGCCATTGCCTTCTTATTTAAAGAGGCCGTATCAAGTTGACTACCATCAAGGTTACCATTTAATAGTGAGTCAGCAGGGGATACAACTCCTTTTAACCAAGAGTTTCCACCTAGACCACTTAGGTTCATTGATGAAGATACTTTGGCACACGAGTTTCCTTTTCCTTTACTAGACTTCTTAGATTTACATTTACAGAATGTGTCCATTTGGTTCTTTTCGTTGACACAAACTTTTACTGCTGCCATTTCTCCATAGGTCCACCCATATTTTTTGGCCATACGCATATCGAATTCTTTTTTTAGATTAGCACAGATAGTTAGTTTGGATTTGCGTTTATCAAAGTTTCCATCTTCAGTGTAACAAAAGCAATTAGGCTTATCTTTGTTTGTTCTATCTGTTTCAGTACACATTCCTAGACCTGCTCCACCTGAGGCAACAAAGTCATCTCTCATTTGTTCTAATATTCCGATTCTATTTTTAGAAACTTCAATATTATTCTTTGCATCTACTCTTAATTGATTTGCATATAGTCCTAAAACAGTAGCAAGAGCACCTCTTACATATGGGGTCGCAATGGCCTTATCGATAAAGCCCATTTGTTTCTTTCCTGCTCCAGATTTAAATAAACCCTTAATTTTACCAATAAACCACTCAAAGCCCTGGCCAATACCTTTAGCTCCTTTAGTAACTCCATTTTTAACTCCGTCTACAAGGCGATTACCATCTTCATCATTATTGTTTTCAGTAGATATATCAGTTGTTGCCTGAGCATGAGCATTTGAGATGGTAATATTAGCATAAATTTTTCTTGCTAAAATCTCCATGAACTCTAATGTTGTCATATCTTCCACATGTTCATAACCACGAAGATCTTTATTAAAGACAATTACTTTATCATAGTGTTTTTTTACACTAGCTTGTTGTTCGTAGTTGTTTGGACTCATTGGATCGACATTATAGTCTGGATAATCATAAATATCTTCATCAGGCTTAAACTGAACCACACCACCTTCTCCATTAGAATCT
>CAXGOD010000219.1:0-4665 GCA_964011245.1 uncultured Bacteriovoracaceae bacterium
GAGTCACCTTCATATGACATTAATATATCTAATAATGGCCCTATTTCATCAAGCTCTCTTACATCATCAGCTTGGGAAACAAGGACCTGTACATTAAATGGAGCTGCTCTTAGTAAGTCCCATTCCTGCGAAGTGAATAAAATTCTGTAATCCATCATTTTATTTTATAGTAATTTAATGAGTAATGAAAATACTTTAAGTAGAAAGATTTACAAGACCTAGAAATGTTACCTCTAGTACTTCATCTACATTGAAAGGTAACTCAACTTCTCTATCTAATAAATTAAATTGGTGATGTTTAGGTATGAGAGTTGGCCTTTCTGAATTTTTATATAAATTAAGAAGTTCTCGTAAGGTTATAGTGTCTTGAATAGCCTGAGTAGGAAGAGTTACTTTTTTACCTGTTAACAAACTTTTTAAGATTTCTGGTAAGTCCATTATTTCAACAAGGTGCATTGTTTGAGTGTCTTCATTTAAAATACACATCCCCCAGAGTTCGTCATTGTTTAGTAGTCCAAAAAGTTGTGTTGGAGGATCCTTTTTAACTGTTGAGGATTCGAAAAGCCTATTAAAAGCATCGGACTCAAAGGTCAGCACACCTTCTTCTCCAGCTTGAGTTTCAATTTCTTCATGATCTATGCCAAGATTCTTAATTAAATCTAATAAACTCTCCCTAAAAATATTTCCCCAAGGTTCACGTTGAATGGTATCGGAACTCCAAAGATTTCTTAGCACGGTCATCTCTGCAGAGTCCTTTAACTCATTTAATCTATCTAGTGTTCTATCAATTTGAAAATCTAAATTAGAGTCGACTGCCTCTCTTATTCCTTCACCAATTTGTTCAGGAAAAGTACCAATAGCAAACCACATATCTTTCTGTCTAGAGATTAATCTCCTATAGATGTCTGCTTCTATACTGCTTGGATACCAAAGATTATGAATCGTTACTACTGGTTTTTTTTGACCTAGTCGTGCAATACGACCAATTCTCTGTTCTAACTCGCTTGGTACCCATGGTACATCAACATTTATCATTACAGATGCAGCTTGCAGGTTTAATCCTTCATTTGCTGCTGATGAACAAAATACAATTTGAATTTTTCGTTCTTTAAGAGCTTTGGTGATCCTCTTTTTTTTCGCCGTATACGCTCTTTGGCTACCTGCAAGACTGATTGTTTTTTTATCACCTCTATAGTTTGAATAACCCGGTAAAGAACCATATTCTTTTTCAAAAAAATTTAATACTGAATCTGTTACTTTGTCTAAGGTATCAGTGTATTTTGAGAATATTAATATTGGATCAGCTTCTGAAAAGTCTTTATTTTTATCAAAATGTTCTTCTAGTAGATCCAGTATCGCATTTATTTTAGGATCGGCGTCTTTTCCTTCTGGCGCTTTTTCGATAATATAACCATTAGCGTACTCTAAAAGTCCCACCAGATATTCTTTTTCAATATTTGCTTTCTCAGTAACTTTCTCCCAATTAATATTTTCCTTTTTTTGGTATTCATTTTCTTGATATTCATCGTCCAGCTCATCATCATCAAGTTCATCATCGTCTAGCTTTAAAAATACTTCACTTGCTATTTTTTCATCTGCTAACAAAAGTATCTCTTCTAACCTGATAATTCTTTTTTTAATACTTTCTAAAGCAGACCAAAAGCTTGAAACAAATCTTTCTTTCATTCCAGATTTCCTAAAAGCTAAATTCACTTTCTTATTTGTAAGCTCTGACTGAGTATTGTCATAGTACGTATCAATATAATCTATGAGCATATCAAAGAATTTCTCTAAGTATGGTGAAATGTCCTTTTGGGTTATGGGTGTTTGTTTTAGTTCTCTTTCAGGAATTTTATATGTTTCTGGATATTTTTTCAGATTTTCTTGTACATTTCTAGCTGTCAATAATCGTGTAGGATTCTTAAGAACAGCCATTCTCATTAAATGTTCAAATTGATGAAAAAGCCAATCATTGTCATTAATTATTTCGGGATTGTCTTTAATTTCTTTAAAGATACGCTCCTCTTCTTCAGTTGAACATAGAACCTCACTACTTGCTCTTGAGATGAGATCTCTTACTAGTTTTGCTATAAAAAATTGTTGGTCAAGCGTCAATTCATCCCTTCTGTAATAACTATCGAATATATATAGACATTCATCGTATTCCTGTGGCGACATTAGGTTGTCTAATCCGAGCAGCTCTAGAAGGTAGTAGTATTCGTCTATATTTTTTCGTATTGGAGTTGCTGAAGCAAAAGCTACATGATTTAATTTTGGAGCCACTCCCTTCAGAATTTTTCTAAATATTGTTGAGTGAAAAGATCTATCAGGATTCATATGACCCCTTGCATGATGTGCCTCATCAATAACTAGAAAATCTGGGAGCTCCTCTACATCTGAAAAGATATTTTCGTTCGTACCGCCAATCATATTTTTAGACATTACAGCTAGCTCTGGAAAATCTGAACTGTAACGGATTGGTTTTTCTTGACTTTGAGGTATATCAAATTTTGGATTACTTCCAATCCATTCACCCTTTTTATTATCGTAAATTTTAAAGTTTAAATCAAAATGATCGAGCATTTCATCCTGCCATTGGTTAATTAATTGAGCTGGACAAAGTATCAGGACGTTTTTTACGAGATTATGTTTATACAAATAGGCTATAAGTGTTCCAAGTTCTAAAGTTTTACCTAAGCCAACCTCATCAGAAAACAACACTCTAACTGGCCACATTGTTAAGGCTTTTTGTACAGAGCTAATTTGATGTGGAAACAACGCTGACGTACCTAAATTAAACTGGGCAAAAACAGGGGATGACTTAAGCAGTTCTTTCAATCTCTTAAGTAAGGAGTCTTTAAATAAAGACAAGGTATTCTGTACAGATTCTCTACTTGAAATATTCATCACTTCTAGCAGCTTTTTAGCAAAAGCACTGTCGAGGTCTTCCACTAAAAGATCTTTTTCTTTTCCATTCCAAATATTTTCAAATTGCGTAATACTATCTTCTGAACCATCCTCTGGATAGATAAAATCTTTCCCTTTTCCCCAGGAGGTAAAAAGTGAGAATTTTTCAAAATTTCTAGATAACCCTCGAGTTGTAAAATTACCAGAACCTTCAGCAACTACTATATTTCTTTTACTGTCTTCTAATATATAAGTTTTTGGATGAAAGTCTCCATGAGTGTATTGTGCAATCTTGACTTCTAGCTTTCCATCCTGCATTAGAAAAGCTAAGACAGCTAGTTTTGCTTTTTTAAATTCATCTTGTAGAAGTGAAGCATCAGTTAACATTTTCTTTTTAAATTTTTTAATATCTTTTTCTGATAGATTTAGCTGTGTAGATTCGAGTAACTGTTGGTCTGGTTGTTGGACACCAACTACTATTCTTAGCTTTCCATCTCTTGTAAAAAAAGAATCAAGTTCCTCGCTCAATAAAATTAGACTATCCACAGTAAAATATGCACTTAGAGAAGAGAATGAAATGATATCTTTCTTAAGCGCAGGTTTTAAAGCTGTATTTAGAAAATTTGTGGAAGTTTTATAACTTCCTTTAAATGTTAGATCAGATAATAGATTCAACTTAAGGAAAGCGCCTTTATAATTTCTTTTTGATGCTCAACCTTAATACCTTTATGATTTTTCTTATTTATCAATCCTTGGTTATATTTTTGTTGACATAAGTCATATAGCCACTGCCAGTTGGCTGTACTTTGTTTAGAGTGCGTTGCAAATCGTTCAATCTTCTTTGAATCTTTAGCGTTAAAGCCTAACCATTTTCTAGAATCGTCTGCCAGTGCCCACCACACATCTTTATCTAATTCTTTAATATTTGAAATCCAAGGAATTTCTTTTTCAGCTTTTGAGTCTAAATGCATACTGTCTAACTTATTTGCTGCAAAATATACAAGCTTTTCAACAGAAGAAATATTCTTATATGTTTTAACGAATGATTTCAAGTCATTTTCTGGAAATAGATTGAATAAATAGCAAAGATCTAAATTTCCTCCGGCTATCTCAAGAAGCATGATAAATTCCTTATCTTCTATCAGGGACAAAACTGTTAAATGTCTTAGCTTTAGTGTTGTAGTATTTAAAAAGTCTGCAGTCTCCTCAAAATAATCCTCTGTATCAAGCAGCGAAATAATTTCTTTGACCAACTTAACTTTACTTATGGATGTTTTTTCACGATCGAGTCTCTTCCATAATTTTTCAATCTCATGAAGTGTTGATTTCGTAATCATTTTTTATTCACAAACTTCAACCATTTTTGGGACTGTTTTAAGGCTTCGTTTGGTCCTAATGTTCTTGTAAGAAATTGTTGAATAACATTTTGTGTAATTAATTGTTTTGCTATTTTTGCATAACCACTTGCAGATGGCCCATCTACGATTTTTGCCATACTGCTCTTAAAAGAAGGGCTTACGTCTACAACATTATCATCAACATTTATTTGTATTCTATTTTTATCAACTTTGTAGGCATATACGTTACCCCCACAGTTACCTTTCATGTAGATTATTGTGTAGGTCGTATCGTTGTATTTAAATGAGTCTTCTGATAGGGGAAAAAATTCTTCATCTGATTTTGGAGTAGGTCCGGGAGTATAACCACCACCAGTTCCACCACCAGTTCCACCACCAGTTCCACCACCAGTTCCACCAC
>CAXGOD010000220.1:0-4665 GCA_964011245.1 uncultured Bacteriovoracaceae bacterium
TACCAATAAGTTCACCATGTGAGTTAATTACAGGACTTCCTGAGTTTCCTCCAGTTATGTCGTTATTAGATAAAAATCCGACAGGTAATTTTCCATCTTCTTTTCTAGCATAGGGTCCAAAATCCTTAGAATCATATAAGTCTTTTAATTTTTGAGGAACATAAAACTCATGATTCTTGTCTTCCGTAATCACTTCTTTCTGCATAACTCCATCTAATGTGGTGTAAAAGTCATAATGAACTGCATCAGCTGGATCGTATGGTAGTACATTTCCATAAGTAAATCGCATAGTAGAATTAGCATCTGAGGCTTTATTCATTCCCATTTTTTGTAATCCATCAACAAATAATCTCATACCTTTTTTATAATCGGTATCGAATGAAGATTTTGGAACCATTACTTTATATCTGTAGACATCTAAAAATTCATTTTGCAATTGATAAACCAAATCCTTTTCAATTGCTTTAATAGAAAGTTTATCGTTGTTAACCCACTCTTTAAAAAGTTCCAATGATTTAAATGGAGTTTTTTTAAAGTAATTTGAAGCAAAATTTTTAAAGTTCCCTTTATATTTTTCATTTAAACTGATTAATAAATTTGGTTGAAATTCTTTGTCTACATCGTTTGCGTATAGTGACAAAACAGACGCTAAAGTATTTTCGTCTATAACAGCATTATAATCTTTATAGTAAGCCTCAGCTTTTGCAATTAGGTTTTCTTTTGCTTCTTTAATACCCTCACCAGATTTTAAAGCTCCATAAATTGGAGTTCTTGGCCCTAAATTTCTTAACATAAATAGAATCAATTCAGATCCTACAACAGCTTCTTGAAAATAAACCTTAGGTATGGTGTATTTTGAGGAACTTTTTGTAGCATTTTCAATTAATGGAAGAGCTTCAGAGTAGGTTTTATCAAGTTTATTCTTTTGATACCAAAGTGAAAAAGAGTTTTCTATGCTTTGCTTTTTATCAAATACTTTGTTTTTCACCAGTTGCTCACTTTGGCCTATAAAATATTTCCAATAATTACTAACTCTAGCATATTTAGAGGCGTATTGAATCCTAACCTTCTGACTTTTTGACATTTGTTCGTCCATAATATCTAGTTTAATCTTACGAATTTTAACTCTTGCTGGTTGCTCAATTTCTACAGCTTCTTTGACACCCCAGGATGTTAGAAAGCGATCTGTACTACCTGGATAGCCCATAATCATTGCATAATCTCCATCTTGAACTCCAGCAATCGAAACTGGTAGTGAATGTTTAGGCTTAAGTGGTTGATTTTCCTCATTATAAGAAGAAGGATTATTTTCTTTATCAGCATATACTCTAAACATCGTGAAATCACCAGTATGTCTAGGCCACATCCAATTATCAGTATCACCTCCAAATTTCCCGATTGAACTTGGTGGAGCTCCTACTAATCTTACATCATTATAAATATTGTAGGTAAACATGTAGTACAAGTTTCCATAATAAAAAGATTTAACCTGTACAGCAAAGTCTTCTTTACTTTTACCCTCATTTGCAGAGGTTTTTAATGAATTAGAATTTGCACGTATTAATGAATCTCTTTCTTTCTCAGTCATGTCATCTTTAAGTCCTTGGAGAACCTTGTCTGTAACATCTGAAATATCGTTTAGAAACCAAACACCAAAATCTGCTGGAATTTCTTGTTCCTTAGTCATGGCCCAAAACCCATCTGTTAGATAATCATTTTCAGTAGTACTATTCGCTTGAATAGTTCCAAAACCACAGTGGTGATTGGTCATCATAAGACCTTGATTAGATATGATTTCCCCAGTACAAAATCCACCACCTAAAGCAACAATAGCATCTTTTAAACTTGAATTATTGGCATTATAAATTTGTTCTGGAGTTAATCTTATACCACACTCTACCATATTTTTATAGGTAGCTTCACCTAGTAACATGGGCAGCCACATCCCTTCATCTGCTTTTACAAATAGCATGTTAATACTTAGAAAAATGGTAAATAGGAATTTAATTATAGATTTCATGACGTAATAAGTTTAATTTGAGGCAAAAATAATATAATTTGAATAGGTAGTTAATTAAATATCATTTCTTAATTAGAATCATCATACCATCTCGAACTGGCAACAGTAAATTAGTTACTCTTGGGTCTTGATGAACTTTCTGATTAAAAGCTTTCAAAGCAGCAGTTTCTTGATCATTTCCATCAGTAGGTTTTAAAACTTTACCACTCCAAAGAACATTATCTGCAATAATCCAACCCCCAGATCGAACACGATCAATAACTAAATCAAAATAATTAGAATAATTTTCTTTATCGGCATCGATAAAAACAAGATCCCATTCTAATTTTAGAGTTGGAATAAGATCTAAAGCATTACCAACATGTAACTTAATCTGATTATTAAATTTTGATTTATTTAGAAAAGACTGAGTAAATGATGTTAACTCTTCATTAATATCAATTGTATGAATAGTTCCATCTTTTTTCAATCCTTCTGCCATACATAAAGCACTGTAACCGGTGTAAGTACCGATTTCTAAAACATTATTGGGGCTTAAAGCTTTTGAGTAAGAACTAAGAATTCTACCTTGAAGATGTCCAGATAACATTCTTGGTTGAAGAATTTGCAAGTGTGTTTGCCTGTTTAATTCGTATAGTAATTCTGATTCAGGTTCACAATGTTGTAAAGTATATTGCTCGATTTTGGGATCTAAAAAATCCATTTTAATTCAAAACTTCCTTTACTAATTTAGATATTACAGCACCATCTGCTTTCCCTTTTAATTTACCCATGGCCATTCCCATAACCTTCCCCATATCTGACATTGAAGTTGCACCAACTTGAGCTACAATAAGCTTTAATTGTTCACGAACTTCTTCTTCAGTTAATTGTTTTGGTAAATATTTTTCCAAGATTTTAGCTTGTTGCGCTTCTTCTTCAGCTAGATCTTCTCGTTTTTGATCGATGTATATAGCATGGGCATCCATTCTTTGCTTATATAACTTTGAAATTAGCTGTAAGGCTACTTCGTCTGATATCTCACCTGTACTTCCTTCTTTAGTGTTTTCTAATAAAAAGGCAGATTTAACAGCTCTTAAAGTTGCTATTTCAACCTTTGCCTTTGAAAGCATGGCATTTTTTAAATCTACAGGTATTTGGTCTGCAATACTATTACCCATTTAATCTACGTTGTCGTGTAAGAAACTGTTATTATCACTTAGACCAGACTCTTTTTCCCCACTATCGTTAATGTTTTCCCATAGTGTATACTTTGAGCTACTTGAGTCGTCAGAATATTTCACATCCTTTAAGTCAATATTTCTTCTTTTATAAGCAGGTTCACTCTCCATTTCATTTAAACCCAAAGGAGACCTAAGCTTTTCGGTAGCTTTTCTGATTCTTTCTATTCTCTCTTGTGATACTTCTCTAGATTCCAAAGTTTTATCTTCATTTGTATGAGGTTGGTCTTCAGAATTATTGTTTTCTACAGTTAAATTCTCAAGAGTGGGTTCCTTCTCATCTTGCAGATCCATTTCTGGATTTAAGTTTTCATCGTCCTCAAGCAAAAATCTAATTTTTCCATCATCCTCTAATTTTGGTTGATGAATAGTAGTATTTTCTGTTACTTGAGGCTCTAAAGTTTCGTCACTAGTGCTATGGTCTAGATCTTGGTCTTCGTTAAGAACATATTTAGTCATTTCATCTTCATAATCGTGATCTACTATTGTAGTTTCCTCTTTAACTTCTTCAACTGTGTCAGAAAAAGATGGAGTAACATCTTCTTTTATAATTTCATTGTTGGCATCTTCTTCTAAAAGCATTTTATTTTTCTTTGGCGCTTTCATTGAAAGTCCAGTATGAGGAAGAGTATTAAATCCTGTTGCAATAATAGTTACACATAACTTATCACCTAGAGATTCATCATATCCATGTCCCCAAATAACGTCTGCAGTACTACCTGCTTCTTGTTGAATGTAATCTGTAATGTCTGAAATTTCGTCCATTAAAACTGCTTGAGAACCGTAAGTAATGTTTAAAAGAACATACTTAGCTCCATCTATATTATTATCGTTAAGTAATGGAGAGTTTAATGCGCTCTCAACACATTTAGTTGCTCTATTTTCACCTTCTGCCTCTGCAGAACCCATAATAGCAACACCACTATCTTTCATGACGGTGTTAACGTCGTTAAAGTCTACGTTTATTTGTCCAGTTACTGATATTACTTCTGCAATTCCCTTAGCAGCAATGGCTAGAACGTCATCTGCGTTTTCAAAGGCATTAACTAGAGTTAAATTACCAAACATTTCCCTTAACTTGTCATTATTAATAACTAATAATGTGTCGACAGCCTCTCTCATTTTATCGATACCCTCCTCTGCCTGAGATCTTCTTTTTCTACCTTCAAAAGTAAATGGGACGGTTACAATACCTACTGTTAAAATTCCCATATCTTTTGCAGCTTGAGCAATTACAGGAGCTGCACCAGTTCCTGTTCCTCCTCCCATACCAGCAGTAACAAAAATCATTTTAGTATTTTTTGCTAGAATTTCATTTACATCTTCTAAATTTTCAATGGCTGCATTTTTACCAACATCAGGAATAGAACCTGCACCTCTACCCTCAGTTAAACTTTGCCCTAGAGGGATTTTAGTTGGAACTGG
>CAXGOD010000221.1:0-4665 GCA_964011245.1 uncultured Bacteriovoracaceae bacterium
CCTCCCTAGGCATTACTCTTTGTCCCATCTCAACAACAGTTACGTTAGAACCTAAGCGACTAAAGCTTTGTGCCATTTCTAGACCAATAGGACCTCCGCCCAGAACAAGAAAGTTCCTTGGCAACTCTTCTAATTGCCAAAGGTTATTAGAAGTAAGTATTTCAACCTGCTCAATCCCTTTTATATTTGGGACAAATGGTGATGCTCCTGTGGCGATAGTTATATTTTTGGTTGTTAGGATTTTTCCATTAACCTTAACTTCCCAAGGGGAGACAATTTCTGCTTCCCCTTTTATGCACTCAACCCCAAGATCAGTATAACGTTCGACAGAGTCGTGTGGCTCAATCTTTTCTATAACGTCATGGACTCTTCCCATAACTTTTTTAAAGTCTAAGCTTTCAAGTTTTACGTTTATTCCATGACTCTGTGCCTGCTTAATACTTTGAGCGACCTTTGCACTTTTAATTATTGCTTTTGAAGGAACACAACCAGTATTTAAACAGTCTCCGCCCATCTTCTCTTTTTCAATTAATGCAACCTTGGCCTTCACTGCGGCACTTATATAACTTGTAACTAAACCTCCGGCTCCTGCTCCGATAGCAATCATATTGTACTCATATGAAGCTGGTCTTTTCCATTTTTTGTAAACTTTTCTACTCTTTAATCCATCTGTAACCTTCTTTGCTACAAGAGGGAATATTCCCAGTAGTGCAAAAGAACCAATCATCCCAGGGCTTAATATACCAGAAAGTGTTTCAAGTTCACCTAATTGAACCCCAGCGTTTACATATACGGCAGTTCCTAGAAGCATTCCAAGCTGAGAGACGATATAAAAAGTAAAAACCTTTATTTTTGTAAGTCCCATTGCAAGGTTGATAAGAAAAAATGGGAATGCCGGAACTAAGCGTAGAGTAAATAAATAAAATGCCCCCTCTTTTTCTACTCCATCATTAATCTTTTTAATTGTGCTTCCAAACTTCTTTTCTACAAAGTCACGAAATAAAGTTCGAGATAGAATGAAAGCTAATGTAGCACCAATAGAGCTAGCAAATGAGATAATAAACAAGCCTGTACTAAAGCCAAAGATTCCTCCACCTAACAAAGTTAGTATAGTGGCACCAGGTAAAGAAAGCGCTGTTGAGATGATGTAAATAAACAGATATGCACTGATAGTGTATGATTTATTGTTTAAGTAATACTCTTGAAAGCTTGCTTGATTAGATTTTATATACTCTAAGGTTAAATATTCATCTAAGTTTAAAACTTTAAAAGCTGTTATGAAGATGGCAACAAGAACAATTATTAGTAACTTCTTTTTCATAGTATAAGTGTAATGAGCCTGCTTAATATTACAAATTAATATGAATAAAGTATTAGAAATCTCTGTAAAACGCAGCGTGTCTACAACTATTCCAACTAAGTAGATATGATTCATCTTCTAGGAGAGATTATGAGAATACTATTATTGGTACTTTGCTTAACAACATCTGCCTTTGCCCAAAGCACTCAAACTGAGCAAGCTTGTGTAAAAACCAGCCTAAGTATTTTAGATAAATGGGAATACGATAGCAGAGCTGAGCTAATAGAAATTATCTCTAGCTGCCAAAATAACCTTGGAAGTGATTGTCTTCTTGAAAGTATTAAAACTTTATCGAGTCATGAAATTGATGATCGCAGTGAAGTAACTCAAATAAATAATTCATGTAAATTTGTTGATGGGAAATGTCTGGCAGTGGCCAAGTCATACCTTAGATCTAATGATATCGATGATAGGCATGAAATTACTCAGCTTAATAATGTATGCAAAAATACAGATCATGAATGTTTAAAGAATTATTGTTCTATGGTGGATAGCCGTAACTGTGACTCTTACTTTCACCTAAGAGATTTTGCTCAATATTGTAAAACTTCGCTTTAAACAAAAAGATGCCCCCGCGTTTGCGAGGGCTTTATACTCTTCTATCTATTTTCTTTTTTTCTTATTAAGTTTATTGTGAAATGTTGTATCTGAAACTCTTCTATCTAACCTTTTTAAGAAGTAGTAGTAACCATTTCTATCTACAGTGTACATTGCTCCGTCACCATATACAAAATAGTTAGTTCCAAAAGATATTGGTAGTTCATGGCTTCTATCTTGATCTTCAGTTAAGTTGATTTTTAACTTTCTGCTTACAATTCCTCTATCAAAAACACCATTGTTTGCAATAGTGTGAATATTGTTTTCAGTATCAAAGAAGAAGTTACCACCAAGCTTTGCAATCCCTTTGTAACTAATTTTGTCGTACTTATAAACAACTGCGTAGTATTGTTTATTACCATTAGAGTCTAATAAAGGCTTAGGTGCTCCATTTTCTATTACGATGTTTCCATTAGCATCAAGTTGAGCGACAACTTCAGTTCCAAAAGTATAAACAGCACCTTCTTTAGTTATAAGGTAGTTATTACCTTTATACTTAACATCTTTAGCTTCAAAATCCATCATGTCAGTCTTATCAACATAGTAACCATTATCTTGAATAACAAATAGCTTTCCACTTCTTGTTACAAAATAGTTACCACCAACAACACTTAACTTTCTTATGTCGTCATCTTCAGTACCAAGACCATCATAATTTAAAATGAATCCATCATTCTTAACAATATGAAATTGACCTTTTTTAGTTACAAAATAATTTCCACCATAATGCTTAATGCTAGAGTCAGTGTAGTAGAATTCTTTATGATACATATATCCGTGAGAATCTACAGTATATAGCTCTCCATCTTTATCAAAAAGATAGTTTGCTGCAGCATGATCAACGTTTCCTGGAAGAATAAACATATGACTTATGTCTTTTAACTTAATATCTTCATCTTGAGGATAATAAGACCTTGTAGTTGAAACCTCACCATTATCAAAAATAATATATGATTGGTTCGTTCCTTCTGTGGCGTTTTCAATTTGGAAGACACTTGTAAAACTTAAAGTACTAAGTGTTAAAAGTCCTACAGTTAAAATTCCACGGACTGAAAGTTTCAGCTTTTTGCGTTTCATTCAATTACCTCTTGGTTCATTTGTGTTTCGGAAATACTACCAAAGGATAATCACCACATCAATGCTCTGCGTCATTTTTACATAGTAAAAATCATTGTATTTACAGCTACTTATAATTAAATATTCGCTTTTATGAAGTGAAAGGCTTCCTGGGCCCATTTAATGGCCTTAGGTCTTTGACTCGCACAGCTAAAATGAACACCGTCACATCCTGTGGGCTTATAATGCTGACTATCCATCATAGGACACTCATTATTTACTGCATCTATTAGATAGTCATATACGGCTTTCTGATTAGCAACTGTCTTTTTTATACCGTTAGGTGGAGCAATCCAAACACATTTTGCTCCCGTATGCTTTATGGAAGATATCATATCTATAATGGCAGCTTTTCTGAGCTTATAGCCTGAAGGCCTGATTGACCCATCTTGATTAGCAATAGTTCTAGCATCATTAGCACCTAAAGCTATAACAACCACATCAGCTTTTAAGTTTTGAACTGCAATACTCTTCCACTTAGAATGGTAAGCATTATCATTAAGAACTTCACTTAATTTAGGAACTGAGACTTTCTCTGTCCAATGAGTTGGATTAGGGTCTTTATATTGTGAACTGTTAAGATACATTTGATTGAACTTTCCACCAGATAATTTATATTCTTTATCATTTACCCAATGAAGTGCTGCTGAAGATGAATGTCCCAAAGTTACTACATGATCAAACTCACTAGATAATAATGAGTGGATCTTCGAGCCAAAAGGACCTGCTGTATGAGAGTCACCAATAAGAAGCACTGAACTTGCTGTTGCAGTTGCTAAGTTTAACAAAAATAGAAGTGCAATAAGATTCTTCATAAACCGCATATTAGAAACTTAAAGATGAAATGACAAAAACAGGGGTGTAAAAAAGAAAGGAGAGATGTATTTACATAAGCTTAGCTACCAACCGGATAGCCAATAGGAGAAAACATTTGATTCATGGACCCCAAGGCGAAAGGCCATTCCTGGTGACCACTTGGGTTGAACAGGTTTTGTTAAAAGAGTCATATTTGCTTCTTTTGGCGTTCTCGCAGCTTTTTTATTATTACATGTATGACAACATGAAACGATATTCTCCCAACAAGTTGGTCCTCCGCGGCTTTTTGGCATAACGTGATCGAAGGTTAATTCTTTTTGTTCAAACTTATCACCGCAGTACTGACACTTGTGCTTATCCCTATAAAAGACATTGGAACGGTTGAATTTAACCTGTGCAAAGTTTCGAAAATTTTGGAAAAGTCTCATAACCTTCGGCAGCTTGAAGGAGTCGTTAGTAGAGTTAATTTCAATGTCCTCATGGTGCTCTATTACTTCGGCACGGCCTGTGAAAAAAAGGATCATGGCCTTCTTCCAGTCTACTATCTGGTTTGGATAGTACGAGGCATCTAATAATAATGCTTTCATGACCATAACAACTCCTTGTTAGGCCCAATAATAATATTTTACCTTATAGTGCGGGTCTTGTGCAAATGGTCGGAAATTTCAACGAGTTAGAGCGCTAAATATCAAAAATTACTGGCCAACAACCTTTAAAATTTGGCATTATACGTTTTATGCTCGGGTGGTGGAATGGTAGACACGCTACGTTGAGGT
>CAXGOD010000222.1:0-4655 GCA_964011245.1 uncultured Bacteriovoracaceae bacterium
CTTTAGGATTGAAATGAGTAGTATCCACTTGCTTTCTTTTAAGACCCTGTATAGAGAAAAGAAAATGAATGTTACTCCAACGTGTAGAAACAAGACGGCCTCATTAAAAGTAAAATAGATACTTCCAAGTAAGATTAAAAAGAAAAATATATTAAAAATAACAAGGTCTCTTCTATAAATCTCTTGGTAGTAAAACCTTGATTCAGAGTGCTTCATGTCATATGAGATACACATAAGATCATCAAAGAGTCTAAAACTTAGTAGAAAAAGTAGAGCATAAACAAGTTTAAAGATACTTATTTGTTCATAACTCTCAATACTAAAGAGTAGATATACAATAGGAAAAATTAACCATGGGAGAGGGCTGAATCTTTCTAGCAAATAAAGAATAATGGTTTTTAATTCAGGCATTCTATGACCCCAGTATCACCATTAACGATCACTTGCTGACCATCTTTTAAGTATTCTGTAATATGGGGAATTCCCACGACTGCTGGTACTCCAAACTCTCGGGCAACGATAGCACTGTGAGAGAGTACACCACCTTTTTCAACAATAAGACCTGAGATCATTGGAAAAACACAGATCCAACCTGGATCAGTTTGTTTAGTAACCAGAATATCACCCTTTTTGAGTTTATTGATTTCAGAAAGAGTTTCCACAATGGTGATTTTTCCTTGAACTTTTCCACTACAAGCCGCTAGTCCTTGATAAGTACCATCTTTGCTTTCTACAGAGTCATCTTGGTCAAAAAACGTCAGACCAAAGTCTTCTCTAAAGGTGTAAATATTATCAGGAGCTTCTTCAGCTTTTTCAATTGATTGTTTTCGAAGACTAATTAAAGAATGAATATAGGAGAGATCTGTTTCTTCTCCTGAGAGTATTCGATTAATCTCTTTGTACTCAAGATAGAATATATCTAAAGGGTCTTTTAGAACTTCTCTCTTTGCTAAAGTAACGCCAAGCTTTTTACATGTGTCTTTAAAGGTATAATACATCTGAGCTTGTTTTAATCGAACTCTTTCGCGACTTGATATGGAAAACATTGTTAGTCTAACAAGAACTTTAAGTAAAAACGTACTTAACCATTTTTTAAATGGTCTTAATTTAAGAATCCTTCTAATTTTAAGTTTCGTTTCATATTGAAGATTGATTTGGTCTGCGTGTTTTATATCTAGAAGCCTCTGTGGATTTTCAGGGCTTGTTGATCTATATGTTTTAACCATATCTATGAAGGCAAAAGGATTTTCGATATAGTTTTCCGTTAAAAATGTTAGCTCGCCTGGACACCTAAATCCCCAGTCATTAAGATAGCTATTGATGAGTTCTTTAAGTTCAAAATAATCTTTATGGCCTTGCACCTGTTCATAGATGTGTGCTGAATCTTTAGCAAAAAGATCTTTGAACTTTTTTTCTTCTTCAACCGCTTTGTGAATTTGATATAGTCGATGAAGAGGTTGATTACTCACAAGGTTAGGGATTGCTTGAATCAATCCATTTTGAGTCCCTTGGGGATTTTCAAGCTTTACATAGGCCAAAAATTTTCCGAGAAATCCATGGGTTAGCATAGCATAAAAATCTGCAAAAGATGCGTTTACCCATAAGTGAAATCTAATAAATAAAAAAGTATGAAAACTTTGAGTAAGCTCAGCATAAGTCATGTCTTCTTTATTAAGTTTGGCGTACTCTGATACTTTAGTTTCTATAATTTTAACTTTCTCGCTTAGATTTAAAAGATGATAAACCATCTTTAAACCGATTTTCGCCTTGGCCATTATATTATTAAACTTTTTATTTAAATTATTCTTCTTTTGATATCCAACAAAGTCATCAAATGATTTTTGTAACAGGCCAGCTAAAGGGGAAAGCTCAATAATATTATGAATAGAAGACATATTATAATACATTCTATGCCCAAAGATCCCAATGGCATTTGAGAAGTATCTTTCACTTCTATCATCATACTTATGAATGACACTTAAATTCAAGGCAAGGTTCTTGTAGTAGTGATAGTAGGATTGTTTGGCAATAGAATATAATAAAGGGGAGAGCTTATCGGGATAATTTTCATTTACATTTGTATTAGACCACTTGATTTTATCTTTAATCGTTGTAATTGGCCTTGATTGTACAAAGTAGAATTTTTTTTCTTTATAGGCCCACTCAATATCTTGAGGAACTCCATTATATTTTTTTAAAATAAGCTCACTTTGCTTTAAGAGGTCTTTAGGATCAAATGGAAGACTCGAGTCTATATTTTTCTTGTCTGTAATTTCAAAGCTTTCTGGTGTTACTTCACCTTGGACCAGCCTTTCTGCATGTCCTTCAATATACTCAATATAAATACCCTCTTGGGTAATTGGAGAGGTTGTAAATAGAACCCCTGCAAACTCTGGCTCAATCATTTCTTGAACGATAACGGCCATTTCGGTAAGGGCTTTTCCTGTATATTCTTCGTAATGTTTTACTCTTTGGTTCTTTAAAGAGTTCCAACATTTAAGAATATTCTCAATAACATCTTCAAGATTATTTTTGGACTGATAAGAGTCTAGCTGACCTGCAAAAGATGTATCAATTGAGTCTTCCCCAATAGCAGAACTTCTGACCATGACGTATTTAGACTTTAATTTTTTTAGAAAGCTTTCAATAAGTGTTTTGTTCTCATTTAAAAAAGATTTTTCTTCAAGGTATGCTTTATAACTATCCTTCTCTAAAACAAAGCCTGTGGGAACATTTATCCCTGCTGCAAGCATGGCAGATAAACTAGCAGCTTTCCCTCCAACTTCACTTGTTTGTAGAGTTTCATTTAAATTTTTAATCATGCTCATAGGCTCTCCTTTATACCTATTCGGTAAAGCACAAAACTAAAAAAGAAGTGGAGTCCAAAAGCTAGGCCAAATAACATAATAAATTCAGAAAATTCTATCTGGGCCAATAAGGAATAAACTAAAGAGACACCAAAAGCTGAGTCGCATCGATCAAGAAAGATGAAGAATAATTTGAACTTTTCACTTTTTTCACCAGGAGCAATACCGAGGCGACGCTTCAAGAAGGAATTGGGTAATTCAAATAGGATATAAGTTAAACCTAAAATTAAACCCAATATGAAGGGGTTTGTTGTTAGATCTATTTGGAAAATCTTTGTACATATAAACAAAACGATCCCATTAAATAAGGTTACAAAGACAAATCCACGGTAGGTTTTATTTTTTCCAAAGGCTTTTATTGATAAGGGGATTTTTAACGACTTTAAGAAATCGTACTTCACCACAAACATATGTAAAATGTTTGAAATAATCAGCGGTAAATAAAGCGTTAAGATATGCTCGTTCAAGTTAATAAATCCCAGTAATTTAAAGAAATTTATAACAAATTTCTTATAACTTGAAACGTTTTATAGATGAAATGCTGCGGCGCGCTTAGTTTATTTACTCAAAATATCTCTTAATTTCTCAACTCTTTTTCGATTAGCCCCAAGATCTGAATGACCAACTCGAGAAGAGCTTCGTATATGGTACTTTTTATCAACAAAATAAATCTCCAAGTCATCTGTAAAACTAAAAATACTAGAGACAAAAGTGAAGTGAAGATAACTCTCTGATTGGGAAATAAGTTTTACATTATCTAGTTTTAAGATAATTTCCTTAATTTCCACAAGACCCTTTTGAGTTATTAAAGGTTCGATATATTGCTCTTCACTACCAAAACTAGAGACGCAGTTTGGCTTATTGGGGCATTGAGTCAATCTTTCATCAACAATCCCAAGCTTAGGATTCATCTGGGTACTTTGACTACCTAAGTAAAAAAAGCGACCTCCTCCGATTACAAGTATAGCAACTAAAACTGAAATCATAATTTTCACCAACTTTTTCATTAATTTCCTTTTAATTAGCATATAAAATTTAACTTCATAATTTAAGGGAAAAAAGCTAGATTAGGCTTATGCAAAAATTATTATTTATTTTATTGTCCCTGATTCTCATAAGCTGTGAACAGAAAAAGAAAACCTTTACTGAGAGTATTTTTACTATCACAGGTAAAACAATGGGGACTTATTACTCCATTAAGATCGATGAAGAAAATGTTGATAAGGAGATGATAAAAAAAGAAATTGATGAGCTATTGAAAAGTATTAATAATACTTTCTCAACTTATCTGAAAACTTCTGAGTTAAGTGTTATAAATTCTATGCCTAAAGGCGTCCAAATCAAGTTATCAAGTGATATGAACATAGTGCTTACCATGGCAAAAAAACTGTTTTATGAAACTGATGGTGCATTTGATCCTACTGTTGGGCCAGTTGTAAATCGCTGGGGATTTGGACCAGATAAGGATCTAGAAAAGCCAACCGCTGATGAAATAAAAAAACTAATGGTAAATGTTGGAGTTAAACATTTTACTCTAAAAGATGGTTACCTCGTTAAAAAGACACCCAATGTTTATATTGACCTTTCAGCTATAGCTAAGGGCTACGCTGTTGATAAAATCGCTAAATTTTTAAAAAAAGAAAAAGGTCATCGAAATATTTTAGTTGAAATTGGCGGTGAAATTAGAGGTTATGGCCATAAAAATAAAAGTGTTTGGGCCATAGGGATAGAGACACCTTCTGGACAACTAGCAGCAGGTATACAAAAAGTAATACCTCTTCTAAATCG
>CAXGOD010000223.1:0-4646 GCA_964011245.1 uncultured Bacteriovoracaceae bacterium
GTTACAAAGAATATCTTGAACAGAAAAGGTAATTATTGCCTCTTTCTATTTAAAGTTTTAATAAAATCTTAAAAAATATCCCTTTAATTTCAAGTGCTTACCTCTGATTCTTGTGCGTTATTTTGCAGAATATCAAGAGCTTCTTGATATTTACCCCCGTTTATTAAAGTTTACTTAACTTTTCCTCGATCAGTTAAGGGACAAGCATTGAGAAAGGTTTAATTTATGAAAAAGTTTTATTTAGTAGCACTATTTCTTTTGGCCAGTTGTGGACATGGAAAACTGGAGTTTCAATCATCTCCAGGAAAGGTTGATGTTAGTGTAGTTGAAAGTGATGGGCAAATTAAAAAGCTTGGAGAGACACCTTTAAAAATGGATATGGATAATATTCTTTTTGGTAATGGTGTAGTTCAACTTCTATTTACTAAAGCTGGTTATAGGGATGAAGTCGTTTATTTAAGTAAGCCTGCTCTGAGATCAAATATAAAAATTTCGACCAATATGAAAGAGGCAAGTAGTGCTAAAGAAATTATTTCAAATCAAAAACTAGAAAAATTATCATACAAAGTTGCTGAAGCTCAAAAGTACTCCTATAGCAAAAACTATAAGAGAGCTGAGGGTATCTTGCTAGGATTAATAGATGAGTACCCAGAAGTAAGTGTTCCATATGATCTATTGGCTAATATTTATTACTTATCAAATAATACAAGCAAAGCACTTTTCTTTTATGAAAAAGCTAAAGGACTCTCTCCGAGCAATTCTCAAAGAGAGTATCTCATTAATAAATTAAAAAGAGAGATTGCAGGTAGAGGGGAGACTGGATTATGAAAATCATTTTAGGGTTTGCAATTGTAACAGTTGGATTTGTAATCGCTTTAGATCACCTAAATCAAACTGTTAGTCAGTTTTGGGATTTGATCGCCTTTGCCATGGTTGTTTTTGGGACTATTGCAACAAGTGTTATGACTATGCCTTCATTAAAATCGAAACATATATTTAGAATAATGTTTCATAGCTTTAAAGGCAATCATGGTCTAAGAGAAGACTGTATAAATAATTCACTTAATATTATGAATGGGAATATCCCAAGTCAAAAAGCCAAAAGAATTGATCAGAAAATCTTAGTTGATGGTATCGAGTTACTTAAACTTGGTTTTTCCACTGAGAAAATTGATAACATACTTTCTGAAAGAATTGAAAAGTATATTGATGATAATGTGTCAGTAGGTCAATGGATTAGAGGGCTTGCTAAGTATCCTCCTGCATTTGGTCTTGCTGGTACTGTTTTGGGTCTAATTCATTTAATGAAGGGTTTAAGTGAAGGGGCAGATCCAAAAGAAACAGGAATTAGAATGGCCGTAGCACTAGTTGCTACCTTTTATGGAATTGTTGTTGCCAATATTTTCGTAAACCCAATTGGGGATAGAGTAATCAGTAATACCAAAGAAGATCAAAATTTAGCTGAGATTTCTTTAAATGCTATTCTTATGATGAGCCAAAGAACAAATTATGTTGAAGCTATTGAACAACTAAATAACTATGTTCCAACTCAATATAAAAAGCTTAGTTTTGATTATGGACAAATTGAGGTCGCCTAATGAGAAAAGCGAAACTTAAAAAAATTGATTTAGGACATGAGGATACGGAAGGATCATGGGCCGTAAGTTATGGTGATATGATTACTTTGTTACTTAGCTTCTTTGTCATTTTTTTCTCATTTGATTTTAAAGAAGAGAGTGAGAAAAAATTAGAAGAAAGTGCCATAAAAAATATAGCTCTTATTGAGACTTATAAAGAAAAGAATGATGGTCTTGTGGAGAATGAGTCAACTTCTATCGAAGACCTAAATGAAATAACAACTCTTGTAAAAAAAGAAAAAAAGGGTAAATTTGTCGTCTTTTTTAAGGGAGCAAATTTCTTTGAGTCTGGAGATACAGGCGTGAATGAATATGGAAAAGTTTTATTAGGTCGCTTTATAGATAAATACATTCCTTATGCTGGAAAATTTAGAGTTAAGATTCAAGCCTTTACTGATGATAGGCCTGTATCAAGAAGTGAACATCGCTTTAAGGATAATGTCGAACTAAGTGCCTTAAGATCTATATCTGTTCTTAGATACCTTCAAAACCATGGAGTTCCGCTTAATAGAGTCGAAATCGGTGGAAAGGGAATTATGACAAAGAATGCACTCAAGGTATTAGGTCTTGAGACAGCGAGTTTAAAAGAAGTTAGAAAAATGTCTAGAACAATAGCTCTGGTATTGTACAGAGAGGATGCATCATGATTATGAAATTTATAAAACTACTTTTATTAACTTCTCTAATGACAACAAGTGTTTTTGCTCAAAATGCAAAAGTAATTGAAGTTCAAGAAAAGATAAAAGATGATATTTCTCGTTTCTTGGAAAAGTTTTCTCCGAATACTAAGTATTCTGTTAGGGTTAAAATAAAACCTCTAAGAAGAAAATATGATTATGGTTCTAGAGCTGAAGACTTACCATTTATGGAGTTTCAAGAGGATCTTGTTATTGATGAATGGGATGACCCTAAAGTAAGTATATACTCTCTTTATGGAAGAATTGCAGAAGCGAGAGTTTCAATCTTTATTGAAGATAAAGTCAAAATTGAAAATAGATCAAAGTTCAAAGAAGCTCTATTGAGAGATGTAAATCTCGTCCCAGGAAGAGATTCAGTCTCTATTGAAGCCATTTCTACTCCAGTTCTTGAGAAAGCATTTAACTGGAAAGAGCAAACTGAAATTATCCTTCTTGGGATAATGTTGATTATCGCAGTGGTGTTAGGCGTTGGACTTAATTCATTAGCTAAAAGACTCGTGCCTCAACAAGTAATAAATACTGGAGGTTCTAGCGAATCAAGTAAGCCTCAAACGAGTGTTGCGACACCTGCGGCAAGCCCAATTGCTCAATCAAGTACAGGTAGAGGACATTTAAGTGAACTTAAAGGGGACTTAAATATTCAGGATCCTTCTAAAATCAATGAGGTTGTTGGAAAGAAGATCTTAAAGCTTGTTGAGTCAGATATGTTTCCGACTTTGAGTGATATGGTAATTTTTGAAGAGCTTCTAGATAAAGATCCTTCAAGTTTTAGTTATTTAGTTTATGAATTTCCATTAGATATTCAGCGCTCTATTTACCAACTTGGAAAAGGAGAGAACTGGTTTAAAGGTTTTTCAGAAGTAGGGTTTCCAAGTAAAGTTGTTATGATTGCTTTAGATAAAATGATAAGAAGTAGAGAGGTGAAGCATTCAGAAAAATTTGAAAGTCTTTTAACTCATGCTTGGAGACTTGGAAAAGAACTTCCAGCCTTTATAACTACTTTAACGAAAGAAGAAGCTTTCTCAATTCTCTTTTATTTACCAAAAGATATCTCAATACCAGTTGCTAGAGAGTGTTATCCTGGGTCTTGGGGAAGCATTCTTGAAGATAAACCCCAGTCAATTATAAGAAATGAAGATGTCATACAAAAGTTAATTACTCAAACTTTGTCGATTCAGCCATACTTTAATTATGACTCTTTACAAGTTTTTAAGAATAGAAAAGACTTATTAAAGTATTTAGATACAGTTGAGCCTCAAGAAGAAAAAGATATATATTCTGTAATGGGCGATCAAAACAACTTATCAACTATTCGACCTCCATTTTTTAAGTTCTTCGAGTTAAACAAAGAGGAGCGTTTAGAGGTATATCAGAAGTTCTCAATGAACGAATGGGCAGTGGCATGTTTTAATATTGATAGAGCTGAAAAAGATCTTGTTACTGACTTAATGGATGATAAGGAAAAATATTTATTCAGTCATACATTACAGCAATTAGATCAAAACATTCAATTAACTGAAAATAAAAATATAATAAGACATAGTATTGCAAAGTTTGTTTTTGAAAATTATGGAAAGGTTGAAGTAACAAAACCCCAAGAAGTAGAACAGATTGTTGAAAATAGTGAGGATGACCTTAATGTTGCTTAGACTTTTTATAATCTCAACATTATTTACTAACTATGCTTATGCTCAAAAAATTTCTTTGGGAGTTGGGGCTTACTCAGTTGATGCTAAAGTAGGTGAGAATTCTACAAATATTACAAATCTGGGAGCTTATAGAATTCAGTATCACTCAAAGATTATGGATCAATTTGAGTTAATCATCGGTTACAATATTTTCATTGAAGAAATATACAAAGGTGACAAAGCCTTTGGCCCATCCGTTGGTTTTAGCTATTATCCATTTGGTTCAGATACAGTTGGGCAGGCTTCAATTTCTAATATTTCTATTTCAACATTAAAGCAATTAAATCCATATGTTTCTGCTAATTTTAATCAAAGGCAATATCAGTCTGTTAAAGCCGCTTATTCTGGATTCTCAATGGGTGTTGGTGCGGAAGCAGGCTGGAGCAAAGAAATTGCTTTTTTTGGTGATATTCAATATGGCTTTTTAGATGGGCCAAATGAAGGCGAAGCTACAGAGGTAACAGGAATAGTTGGTATAACATATAACTATTAAGTAGTTAGGATTAAAAAAAGTGACTCAATATTGAGTCATTTTTTTAAAAAATAAAATATTAAGAAAACCTAAATAACTGTAAACACAAGCTTAGAAGGAAATGAGAGGTATTAGACTATAATGATTAAGA
>CAXGOD010000224.1:0-4629 GCA_964011245.1 uncultured Bacteriovoracaceae bacterium
CCTGCAATGATATAATTACTGAAATTATTAGAACTAAGGACTTCATGGTGTCTCCTTTGTATTTTAAAGGATCATTCCAAGATGTGTTTGATATGTCAAACACTTCAAAAATAAATACTAAAGTAATTCTATCCACTACCCGAAGAGTATTATGATGAATAAAATAATATTATTTTTTCTTATATTTAGCACATCCCTCTATGCCCAAAATCATGGGACTGGTGGTGGAGATGATACCATCGAGAATGAAGATCAAAATGACATTGCTTCAGAGAAGTGTTTAGCCTTAAAAGATCTTGAAAGAAAACTTATTACCAATTTTAATAGTTCATCTAACCAGAACATTAACTCTTACAAAGATTATATTGAAAAAGTTACAAGTATTGCTTACAAAATAAAATTTAATGAATTAAAAAATGCTTCTGAGCAAAAAATTAGAGTTAAGTGTGGTGACAAATACGTAAATAAGATTCTAGAACAAAACAAATGGCTTATGAATAAAGAGCTACATACTTTATTTGGTAAAATAAATAATATGGATGCTGGCCCAAATTGTTTTGGTTATGATTACGTAGAAATTGCTCCATATGTAAAATTCTTAGAAATCTGGACGGGTCAAGAGTCTCCTAAGATGACTCCTGTAGAAAGGCATATTAAAGATACAATGAATGATCATATCTTAAATACATCCGGGTGATCAATGAATAAGTATCACCAAAATCATAAGACGTTTTTATTAGCATTGAATACTTTTTCGGAAAGTCTTTCAAAGTTTAAACGTTTTTTTACAGACAGACGTTTAACACTAGCTGAGAAGAATATGCTTAGGGCTAAAGTATCAATTAGAAACAGTAATTTTCATGATGCAATCGAGCTATTAAACTTTACTACAAACAATCCTTTTTTAAAGGCACATCAATTATTCCTGCTGGGAACAGCTTATAATAATGCCGCTGAATCATCTAACGCAATACCATTATTAAAAGAGTCATATATTAAATTTTTAAAGATCAATGATAGAAAGATGGCATTTAATCCGCTGTATGCCTTAACGATTAGCTTAGTAAATCAAAAGAACCCTATCCAGGTAGAGTTTTATCTTAAAGAGATGAGAAAAATCCAATTTAGCGATAAATTTAGACTATCTTGCTTGTATCGCTGTGAGGCCCTGTACTATTCTCTTTTAGAAAAAAATAATAAAGCATTAGAAAAAATAAATATGGCCTTAGCGACTAACTCTAAAAAGCTTGAGACGCGGTTAGCTTTTTTTCTTGTTGCAAAGTTTGTCATACTCTTTAAACTTCACCGCTATCATGAATGTGAAGAGGTATTAAGAGATTATAAGAGTACAAAAGGTTTTGTTCATAGTGCAAATTTTAACTATATGAAAATTCTTTTGTCTCACTTTATGCACGATTCTCCAATTTATGCTTATAAGAAACATTTTAAAGATGCTATTGAGCTTGAGTACCAAGTTAATACCATTAAAGAATTATCTATTGGAGAAGTAGAGCTTGCAAAAGTTTGGTGGAGTAAATTACAAAAAGAAAATAAATTTTTATATGACGAGGGCTTTCAATACAACGGTGACTATGGTCTTTTTAGTGCCTGTCTTGCTAAACATTTAAAGCATAATACAGAAAAAACACTTAGCTTTAACCTAGAGAAGTTTAAAGGCACCAACCAAGAACGCTTAGTGCATATCTTAAGAAATGCTACCAAGACTCATACCAAAGAAGAATTGATCGCCATGATTTGGGATGAGGAATACTCAGAAGAAGCCTCTTCTCGTTTTAATAAACTCCTCTCTCGCACAAAAAAGAAATACGGCCTAGATGTTAGAGTAAGAAAAAGTAGTTACCGTCTTTTTAGTGACACAAAAGTCTCTTAACCCCCTGTAATCTCTTGATTAAAAGTGTCATTATTTTTTCCCATAAAAAACATTCTCGCGAAGTAAACTAAATACATCAAAGACATAAAGTATATGTCTCGATAAATAAATTGAGGTTTCTTCTCCAGGGAAACCTCAATTTTAAACTTAACTTAAAGAAATTAAATATTTTGCAGCTAGTATGCGCTTTTATGCAAATACTTCTGATTAGGGTCGGTCGCTCTGTGGTGGGGCGGCCATTTTATCGAAAAAATGAAAATTGATATAAAAGACATAAAGGACTAAGTCTTAAACCTAAGGATAGATACAACGTCTCTCTCAAAACGTAAAAAAATGTATCTAGGGTTACAAGAAGAATGAGGTTTCTTCTCCAGGGGAATCTCACGAACTTGTTTTATAAAGAAACATAGAAATATAAATGGGCAGAAAAAAACACATTTATGTAGTTTTTTCTGGTTAGGGTCGGTCGCTCTGTGGTGGGGCGACCATTTTTTTATCTCATAAAATCTAAATCTTTTAAATTTGAGCAAACCACAGACTTTGCATAATGAAAGTGAAACCTTTCAACACTTCCCATTGTTTCCTTAAATTGATAGCTCACTCTTATATCTGAGTCAGGATTAATTTTATTATAATCCTTAGAGTTTATTGTTGTGTAAAGATAAAGAACTTTTTCCTTATCAGAAATTGTTAATTCAACTTGCTTTGGACTTCCACCCATATAGCCGAATGCTTGGCATATTTTATTTGTATAGGCCAAAATGGGGAAGGTGCCACTAACAGTCTTAAGTCTTGGGTTAAAAATTTTTACACTTCCATCACCTAGTTCAATAATCTTGTCAGATACCCTCGCTGCTTGAACTTCACTACCAGGCTTAAAAGACCCTCTTTCAAATGAAGCACGAACATCAAGACTAAGTAGTGCTATAAAACTATAAATTAAATAATTCAATGAAGACCCCTTGATGCTTGGCTGGACCTAGATTTGTTTTATAGGCTTCCGTTTCATAAATATTCATTTCTAAATTAACAAAACCATTTAGAACTCTCTCTTTTGTCATAACACCTTGGAAGAAAATATTTCCAGTCTTACTCTTTGGAAGATATGAAAGCTCCAAGTATTTTTTTAACTCCTGGCTTTTCATCCCTGCTTGAGAGAAGTCATATGCCTTTCCATCGATAACTGCAAAAACATGAAAATACCAATTACTTCTAAAGTACATCTCACCATTTTCATAAAACTCTTTAGATCCCCAACGAGCATCATAATGATTTAAGGCTGCGAATGGCTCATGTATAGAAACAACATAACCTTTTTCATAGGTAACACCTTTTTCATCAAGGTAATTTAAAAATGCTTGAATATTTCTTCCGCAATGGTTTGAACTGATTACGCTACTATTATAAAACTCCTCATAGGCCGTGTTTATATTAGATGCGTACAAATTAAGTGATAAAAGCATTAAAATGCTTAAAATAAGTCTTTTCATAAATCTCTCCTTACAAGTACTTTTAGATAATTAAATATACTCAGCAAAGGGTCATGGAAAAACTTACAAGGTAGCGCGGGGAGAGCAAACACTCCCCCCTAATCAATGATTTTAGTATCCTAGCCCTCTTTCATACTGATTCTTACCTTCTAGACTCATCGTTGTCCAAGGTACAGCTTTTAGCCTATTAGGATTTATACTCTCCCCTGTTACTAAACATACTCCATATGTGCCATGTTCGATTCTCATTAACGCAGCATTTATTCTAGGTAAAAGGTCACTCATTCTTTTTCTGAAAGTAACTGAGTCTTTTAAAAACCTCTCACTAGTGGCCATATCAAGAGTATCGCTTGTCTTAAACTCATGACTCATAGGTCTTTTTAAAACCTGAGAGTACTCATTTTTCATTTTCATTAACGTTTCTTTACAATTATTAATAAAATTTTTATCAAGCATAAAACCTCCTCGTTTTAGTAAGTCTTTTATCTTACAAACAGAAAGTTGCGTCACTTAGAATACTTAGACAAAGCTTTAAGTCTAGGTATTGACTAGATTTTATAAAATTTTACAAGGAGATAAATATTCCCTATGATTTATTAAAAAAAGGATAATAAATGAAAAAAATAATGTTAATTTCTATGATTCTATCAAGCGTGAGTGCTTATTCAGCAACGTTAGATATTCTAGGTTGGTATAGACTGAACTCACAAAACTCTAACGACTCAGCAGCTGAAGTTTGTTTTTCATTAAAGCCAGCACCGACTGCACCTGTTTTTGCAGAAATCAAAGTTGATGCTGGAACTAGAGTTGAAGGACTTTACTCGGCTTGGATAGGGCCTAAAGGAAGTACTTGCCATGTTGTGTCAACAGCACGTGGGCGCGTAGAAGTTAGCATTCCTTCACTAAAACTTAAAAAAGCACTAAAAAAATAATTTAAAGCAATTGTTGTAGACAAGCTTCAGCTGAATCTGGATTGAACTCTTTCTTGTAGTGGGTATGTATTTGTCTTCCAAGAACGTTCGCACCTAGATAAGACAGTTGTTGGCGCATGGCCATAAGTGCATGTAGCCCACCACTTCCACTATGAGTCGCGATAAGAGCTTTCTTACCGTTAAAAGCTTCTCTCCAATCTTCGCCAGTTCTACTGACCCAAGCAATTGCGTTATTTAAAACAGGTGGCATACTTCCATTGTATTCTGGTGCGACAAGAACAAGGGATGTTGCCTTTGCAATTTTTTCTTTTAACTT
>CAXGOD010000225.1:0-4619 GCA_964011245.1 uncultured Bacteriovoracaceae bacterium
GATACAGCAATACAGTTTGAAGGTGATCAATACCGTCAAAACAGGATTTTAAGGGTTACTAAGAATAGGTTTGGCTCAACTGATGAAGTTGGTCTTTTTGAAATGACAGAAAAAGGTCTTTCACAGATTAAACAAGCTTCGATGCATTTTTTAAAAAATGGAAAAAGTAATTCTTTTGGTAGATCGTTAACCTGTATACTTGAAGGAAATCGACCATTGTTTGTTGAAATACAGGCTTTGGTTAATGAGAACAAGTTTAGTAGCGGCAAAAAAACAACTCAGGGAATTGACCATAGCAGACTTGCATTACTTGTAGCAGTTATCGAAAAATATTTTAAACTACCTCTTTCAATACATGATATCTATTTAAATGTTGTAGGAGATATAAAACTAGATTCCAGGGAAAGTGACCTTTCAATTATTGCTTCCTTGCTAAGTTCTTATTATGGAAAATCAATTAGTGATGAAGTTGTTTTTGTGGGTGAGGTGGGGTTAACAGGTGAAGTTAGGCCAGTTCATAGAATTGAGAGTAGATTAAAAGAGTTAGAACAATTAAACTTTCGAAAAATTATTTTAAGTAAAGAGAATCTCCCTAAAATTTCAAAACAATACACTATGCAAATTACAGGGATTTCAAATGCTACGGAGCTTGAAAACCTAATGTTTTAAGATTTTTAGCAACAATATTAGGCACTTAAATCTATGGGAGAGCGTGTAAGCCATTGAATTTCCTTTTATTTAAAGAATGATTAAGGTCCTGGTTTAAAATATACCCATATCTTTTTAAGGAGAGGCATATGGGACAATTAACTAAGGGTCCAGAGGGAAAAGTTACAAAGCAACAATATGGCGAAGTAGGCAATCAGAGAACTGGATATAGCTTACAAATAACTAAAAAGCTTAATCCATTCGCTTATCTTGTTATTGGTTCTCTTTATACAGTAGCGGTAATCTTTACTACTTTAAATTTCGCTAAAAGTGAAAAACCTGAAAGAGGTTTCTCTTATTCTGAAAACAAAATTAAAGAGGAAGTTATGCAAGAAGTACGTAACTTTAAAGCGACTAATGCGAAAATACGTGTTGATAACCAGATGTCAAATCAGCTTGAACGTTTCAGAGATGAGATGATTGCTGAGGTTAGTAGAATGAATATTAAGTATATTGAAATGCTTGAAAATAATGAAACAATGAAAACAAAGACTATCAGAGACTTAGCAGATAGAGAACCTGCAAGTGTTAAAATACAAAAGGGTAAGCCAATTATCTATAATAAAGCGAATTTAAATGTATTAAAGTTTGTTCATAGAAAAGAGTATAAAAGAGCGAAGCATGACTACAAGATAAAAAGAAATCAATTTATGAGTGGCCTTGATCTTACTAAAGTTTCTGATCAGGAAAAGTTAAAAGACTTTGAAGATGAGATGGATATTACTCTTTATGAATTAAGGCAAAAACAAAGTGCACAAAGAGATGAATTTGAGAAAAACCGATATATTATTGTTCAAAACTAAATCATAGTAAAAATTACATACATTAACATATTGAAATCATGGGCCCTCTGTTTGGGCCCTTATCATTTAAGCCTGGCTTTGATACATGAGTTTATCAATTTCAAAAGAGGTTATATGAGAGTGATTTCAATGGTTTTATGCGTGCTAAGTTTTAATGCTTTTGCGAGTAACGATGAGAAAATAAAAGATGTTTTTGCAAAAAAAGCTTCGCTTAAAGTAATTAAAGATAGTGTTATTTATCCAGCAGAGGTTAAAAGTAGAGTTTACTCTGAAGTTAAAGCACAAATTGATGGTATCGTAGATAATTTATATATAACTCTTGGAACTCGAGTTAAAGTTGGACAAAAAGTACTAAGTTTAAAAAACCAAGACTCAACTTTAAATTATCGAAAAAATTCTACTTCTACACCTGTTGAAGGCGTTCTTTCAAAGGTAATGGTTAGAAAGGGAAGTTATGTTTCAAAGGGACAAACTCTTTTTATAATTACAGAACCTGAAAAATCATATGTTTCTGTGGAAGTACCGGTCAAAGACTTAAGTCAAATTTCAATTGGTCACAAAGCCAAATTAAAAATAAGCCTTATTGATAAAAACTTGGACGTTGTATTAGTTGGTAAAGGAAATATTGTTAATAAAACCACTGGTACTGTTACTTGTGAATTTAATATTGAAAAACAAAAAGAATTGGTTCCGGGTTTGTTAGGACGTGTAGAGTTAGACTTTTCAAATGTTGAAAGAATGATGATCGAGGAAAGTTCATTATTATATGTTGGAGATAAGAAGCTAATTAGAAAAATAGAGTCAAATATCGTAAAAAAGTATGAAGTTAAAATAGGCCTAAAAAGAAATGGTAAGGTGGAAGTTTTAGAGGGACTTAAAGTTGGTGAAGATTATGTCAGCAGAAGTAATGGGTACCTCGTTGATGGTGATAAGGTTAAAGTTATTAAAAAATGAAAAACTTTTATCAATCACATCTTAGAATCTATATAACAATAGCAATTCTTGCTATTGTTGGAGTTTGGTCCGGCATGAATATGTCAGTTTCTTTGTTTCCTAATGCAGCCAAGCCAATAATTAGAATGTCTGTTGGATTTGGTGGGCTCTCAGCTGAAAACTTCATCAAGAGCTACGGGGAAGAATTTGAAAATCAGCTTCAAAAAATTTCTAGATCTGGTGATACAGTCATCAAAGTCAAAAGTGAATATAGAAAAAGAAGTGTCTTTTATACTGTTTATTTTGACTGGGGGGTTGATCATGATGCAGCTCGAAATCATGTGGAGGTGGTTGCAAGTACCTATAAGTCCCGCTTACCAAAAGAGAGTGCTGATAGTTTAAGTATTTGGCAGTGGAATAGTAGCACTGGGTTCTATGCATTAAGCTTCTATAGCCCAGATAAAACAACGAATGAAATGTACGACGTACTTGAACCACGTCTAAGGCCATTATTAACTAAAATAAAGGATGCTGATAATCCTAATATTTGGAACCCAAATAGAATGGATGTAAAAATCGTTCTAGATCCGCATAAACTTGCAAAACTAAATATCTATCCAAGACATATAATAAGCTCAATTCTAAACAGTCACAGATCCTATACAGGCGGTGTTGTAAAAGAGGGAAAGCACTCATTATCAATTCAGATTGATACAGATAATGATTATGCCTCACTAGGACAGACACTTATTCAAATAGGTCGTCGAAGCGTTTACCTATCTCAAATTGCAAAGATTGAGCATTCTGTATCAAAAAATAGAAGCCAATTGTTTAAAACTAATGGATCCCCCAGCCTTATTCTATTTTCTAAGCCTAAGGGTGATGGGAATGTAAAAAGAATGTCTGAACAGATAAATGCTGCCGTTGATAAGGTTATTAAAAATACCAAGGGGATTAATTATAAGGTTTTGGTCGATCCAGCCTCTTTTATAAGTAATGCTGTTAAAAATGTATTCCATGAAGTTGGTATTGCTGCATTTTTAGCAGTAATCGTTCTTTTCCTGTTTATAGGTAATTTTAGAAATGTTGCTACTATTGGTCTTGAAATTCCACTAAGCATAATTGTTTCTTTTATATTTATGAAACTTTTTGGTGTTAATTTAAACTTGATATCACTAGGTGGATTGGCCTTAGCTGCAGGAATGAATGTTGATGCATCAATTGTTGTTTTAGAAAATATTTTTAGACATCTTAAACTTGAGACGAAAAAAAGCAATTATACTGGGAATGCAATCGATAAGTTAGATACAATTGTAAAAGCAGTAAAGGAAGTATCAGCTCCAATATTTGTTTCAATGATTACAACCTTAGTTGTATTTGTTCCAATAGCATTCACTTCAGAACTAACGAATGCAATTCTAGGTGACCTCGCAAAGGCTGTTATATTTTCTCATTGCTTCTCAGCTTTTGTTGCCGTGTTTATGGTTCCTTCTATTCGTTACCAACTTATTAAAAAAAGTAATGATTTTAATTTTAAATCACCTATTGGTGGAACAATTGAAAGGATAGAGTCATTTTATATTAATAGCTTGCAAACTTTTATCGTAAGTAAGGTTAAGAGAAGACTTTTATTCGTATCCTTGGTTCTAACACTAGTAACTCTCTCAGCAGTAGTACTACCTCGAATACCAAAGGAAATGATTGGTAAACCAGCTAGTGACTGGGTTGAGATTTTTGTTAAGTTACATACCTCTCAACATGTTTCCCAAATTGAAGAAAAAGCTCTTGAAATAGAGAATCAGATATTAAATAAATACGGCGATAAAATAAGATATACCTTTGTACAGATTCATAATAAAAATAGATCGAGCCTTATGTTTAGACTTAAGGATAAAAATGATTCTGACTGGATGCTAAAGCAGTTTGAGGAAGATTATAAAAATACACCAGAGTTGTTCTTTCAAGCTGAGCAGTGGAATCCTGCCTCCGTTCCAATTCCCAATCCAAAAGATTTAGAGATACAGGTACAGGGTAAAAACCAAAAAGAAATGATGCTTACAGCAGAAAAGCTAATGTTTATCTCTAAGGAGAATAAGCTTTATCAGAGGGTGTGGAGCGAGCCGTCTACAGATCGCGTAGACAGTATAAAAATAAAACCTTATCAAGAAATTTGGA
>CAXGOD010000226.1:0-4607 GCA_964011245.1 uncultured Bacteriovoracaceae bacterium
ACTTGTTTGAAGACTTTGAATTCTTTTTTATAGATACAAGAGGCTCAGGTGAGTCAGAAGGGCCATCAAATCTGAAAGAATACAATCACCAATACTTTTGTGAAGATTTTGAGAATATAAGAAAACACTTCAATCTAGATAAAGTAAACTTGATTGGACATAGCTATGGTGGAATCTTAGCTATGGAATATGCTTTAAGGTTTCAAGAAAGTATTGGAAAACTATGTATACTTTGTTCTTATGCTACACAAGATGATGAATACGATAAGAGATATGACCAAGCGATAGATAGAATGAGCAAAGAGGAATGGTTCCCAGCTGTTCAAAAATTTAGAGATAGCGATGAGTCTATTGATACTGAAAAGAAACTAAATGATTATGTATTAGGTATTTTACCCATGTACTTTACTAATCAAGACGCTTTAAAAACCTCATTTCCACTATTTGAAAAAGGCTCTGTTTCTCTTGAACCCTTTAATGGGATACAGGAATGCTACCCTGGATATGAGGTAAACATATTAGATCAAATCACCAAGATAAATTCTCCAACTCAAATAATATGTGGAGAAGATGACTTCGTTTGTCCCGCTGAGGATAATCTTAGGATTCATAAAAAAATAAAAAACTCGTTATATAAGAAAATTGAGGATGTTGGGCACTTTCCTTGGATCGAAAAGCCTAAAGAATTTAGAACTACATTTGAAGAGTTTTTTAAGTCGCTGTAGTACTTTGTAGTCCTTCTTAGAAAATGTAATATAATTTCAGATACTTAATCGTTGAGTAATCCTCTCCTCCAAAATATCTAAAGCCTCTGTTTATCAGGGGCTTTTTTATGAGCAAACTTCTATGAAGAGAAAGTAGATGTTTAAATAATGCCCCATACACCAACCGTGTAGATTGGTTTTGGAAATGTTGTTATATCGCTATAATAGTGATCTTTTGAAAGAAATTGAATGCCCAATATTGCAGTTTGATAAAAATATTTAAAACGGATACTTAGATTCACCTTCTCTAAACCACTTACATTTAATCATTTTTGGGTCTTTGATTTGAGTCAATGTCGTAATATCTTCATTTACAACCCAAGCTCTTTCAGGTGAAAAGAATTTATTCTTTTTAGATACTTTTTTATTAATCACTGCATAAGCATATTCATTTTTATTATTTGTACAATTAAAATTATAGAAAGAAGAAACAGCTTCATCTTTCTTTATTTGTAATTCGATGGTCTGTCTTATTTTAAACTTAGCTTTTTTACCATTCATCCCAGTTTTCTCTTCTACAGACAAGACATGGCTTCCGCTGTCTAAAACAATATATATAACTGCTAAATCCTCTCCGTGCATTGATCCCATAAGTTTTTTATCAGAGGAATATCCATTAAAAGAGAGCAATAATATAAATAAAGTGATTCTCATAGTTTTTCCTCTCTGTTAGCTTATTATAATCCCTAAAGATCTATACCTTGTCATTATGAAAGAAGTCCAAATACGACTACGGCATAATTTCAAGCTCTTAAAGTACATCCCGTTATTAAATTGTTGGGTTGGTAGATCATGTTCGGTTGCAAAACACAGCAACCTACCGGAATGGTTTTGAGGACAAGATTCTTACGCTTTAATTTTAAATTTTAATTGAACTTTAAGTTCTTTTTTATTTGATTTATTTTAGCTGGTAGCTTATCTAAAGCGTCCTGATACTCTTTTACTCGAACTTCTTTTTCCTTATAATCTTTAAAAATCTGATAATCTAGGTCCCTAATAGATCTTCTTAGTTCTTTTTCATAATTAACATAACTATTTATAATTAATTTTGGGGTAAGCTCAGAGTCATTTTTATTAGTCTTTATTAAAGATATAGTGTGATTCGGATTCATTAGAATCATATTCTCTGATGCTTCTTCTATCGTATTTTTCCTTAACTTCGCAAGACCTTCGCCATCCTGATCCTTTGCCCACCCACATAATGAAAATTTAGATTGATCTAATAAGTCATAAGCATTTTTTGTAGAGCTATTTTGTGGCATCAAGCTATATGAGCAAGAAAGTAAATCTGTGTTTGATGAAACGCTCTCTACTCTATTACAATTCTGACCAATTGTTTTTAGAAAGTATTCCTTTCTTTTTAGTGGCTTTGCCATAAACTGAGGGTCTAGTAAGTACGGTTCAGTTTCACCTTTTTTATTTTTAACCATTATTTGAATTAAGGTATGGTTTCCGCCATAATCATAGTAACGGTTTGTGAGGTTATTATCTACGTCTCTGTCTATTGCAATTAATGTTGGAGCATTATGAATTCTAAGAATTTTTGCTTCAATACCTTTTTCTGCCAATATAAAGGCTAGCGCATCTGCTCTAGTGTGGCAGGCGCCTCCTCCAGAATTGTACCTAAGCCGATAATCCTTAGTAAGTTCTTTAAATAGTTTATTTAGTGGTTCTAATGGTACAGACTCACTAAGCTTCGGATAACAAGCCTTGAATTTGTTATTAGAACATTGAGTTGTTAAATTTTTCAATTTGCGATTAAGTATTGATTTTTGATAATGAAGATCAGTCAATTCTTTGTCTACCTTCTCTGTTATTGTCGAAGGTAGGAATCGTTTTTCAAGAGGTATACTATCAAGTAGTTTGGAATGCTCAGCTCTTTTTTTAAATATAAGATCTATTATATTTTGCCTACTCTTAATCAGAGGCTTAATACTTAAGCAGGGATCAGTATCAATATTTTTTGTATCAATACCACAGGTATGTTGAATTTGAGGTATTATATCTTCAGGTTTATCGAGAATATCTACAACCGTACTGAGTGGTGACTCTGCATAAGAATAATTAAGTGAAATAAACGAACACAGCCCAATAATTAGCAAAAACATATCAGCTTTATCGGTTATTATCTTTTGAGACTTTAATTGCAGATCATAAGTAATAACTCTCAAAGACCGACTTTGAATACTATATACAAGAAGTCCAATTCTTTAATATATTTTGATAAGTCGGCAATCGACTTTTGAGTCCAGAAGGATGCAGTACTTTGTAGTCCTTTTCAAAACTAGAAAGACATATTTTTAAGTAGTTAGGTGAGAAAGCGAAATAATTATATGTGGTTTCATTATGCAACTATTCGTGATATAATGAAACTAGCTAAGGAGTCTATATGAGCAGAGCAGTTAAAATTTCAGAAGAATTAGTGAATGATGCTGAAGTTTATTCAAAATCTTTTAATAGGTCTATATCGTCACAAATTGAATTTTGGACAAAAATAGGAAAGATATCTGAAGAGAATCCTGATATGTCTTTTAATGAAATAAAGGATATTTTAATTGCTAGAGAAGAAGTAAATGCAGGGTTAATTTCAGAATATGAGTTCAGTTCATAACTTATGGGACAGAAGAAAATAAAAGTATTTCAAACTAACTTATTTAGCAAAAAGACAAAGAAGCTTTCTAAGAAACAGAAAAATGACCTTGATAAAGCCGTTCGAATTATCATTGATGACCCAACTATTGGCCAAGAAAAAAAAGGCGATTTGATTGGAGTTTTTGTATATAAGTTTAAATCTTCTACTCAACAGTTATTGCTTGCATATGAATGGGATGAAGAGTCTAGAACATTATTAATGATTGGTGTTCATGAAAATTTCTATCGTGATTTAAAGAAAAATAAAAAATAAGGTCTTTTATATTTCGAAGTAGTACTTTGTAGTCCTTTTGATAAAATGTAATATAATTTCAAATACTTAATAGGTGAGTGATCCTCTCCTCCAAATATTCAAGCCTCTGTTTATCAGGGGCTTTTTTCATCTTAAAGAAATATTTTAATTATTTGAATTTTACAATGAAAGCATTATATCTTGAATTAACACGGACATAATTTCAGATGTTTAAAGAGCTTTTATTAAGTAAGGAAATATAAGGACACAATCTTAAAGTTAATACGTTATGATATTTGTAAAATGACCAAAAAGGATACTAATGAAAAAAATAATACTTTATCTTATATGTATATTCTCTTTGAACTCTCACTCAAAAGAGATTATAAGCAGTTTTAAAATTTCAAGTTCTAATAAAAACTTGAAAAAAATTGCAAATAGATTTGAAATTAAGCATAAGCTTAAAGATCAATATCTTATTTATGTTTTAGAAGATAAAGTAGATGAGTTTAAACAACTAGCACCTAATGCAGAGCTGTTACAGAAAGATATAAATAAAAATATACGTGATAAAGAGCTTAGTGGTTATCATACATTTTCAGAAGTTCAAAAAAAATATAAAAGTCTCGCTAAAGAATTCTCTGACATAGCTAAGCTTGAAAACTACGGAACTTCAGCAAAAGGTAGACCCTTATTTGCTTTGAAAATTTCTGATCATGTGAATTTAGATGAAAATGAACCAAAGCTCATGTTTACATCTGCTACTCATGGCGACGAATTAATTACTGTCGAAGTACAAATGAGTTTAGTTGAAGAACTTCTGAGAAGCTATTCTTCTGAACCAAGACTCAAGCGCATGATAGAAGAAAACCAACTTTATTTCATTCCAGTTGTTAACCCTGATGGCTTTTCAAAGAGATCTCGTTACTCTTCAGGAAGGGTGGATCCAAACAGAGATT
>CAXGOD010000227.1:0-4597 GCA_964011245.1 uncultured Bacteriovoracaceae bacterium
GCCGTATGCGCATTTATTTGGCGATTAAGTGGGCTAAAAGAGGCCTATCAGTTAGATGAAATCTATATTGGGATTACGGCCTCATTTATTAGTTTTATCTTAGTAAAGGTTACTTTGAAAGAAACTCGTTAAGTCGCTCAAGAGGTTTTTTCTTAAGCCCCAAAGAGACTCCAACAGCTCTGGCCTGTTCAGATGTTGCATTTTTATTTAAGTAAGCATTAGCTGCAACCCACATGGCGGCTCTATTTCCAGTTGCACAGTGAATAAGTACTTTTCCTTTTGCAGACTCTATATTAACAGGAACCTTTAACTTATTAACAAAAGCATTCGAAACTTTATCCTCTTTAGGATCAAAGTCTACATGGTAGTAACTCATACCACTTAGAAGAGAATTATTTCTTTCCCATTTTTCATTGTACCTTTTATTCTTATCTTCTTTATGAACTCTAAGATTTACAACCGCCACAAATCCTTCTTGTCTTAATTTAATAAAGTCCACTGTACTTGGTTGCCCGCCAATATAAACTTTTCCATATTGTTTCATCTCATAACCAGTAGCTGTCTTAGCATCCTTTATAGGCCAAGCCTTAAATTTTCCAGTGGCACATGATGCTACAGATAATAACAAAAGAAGATATAATAAATTTTTCATATGTAGTCCTATGCAAAAAAAAAGCTTCCCCATATAGAGGAAGCCAGTAAGTATTGAGTAATTAACTATTAATGATTTTTCCAATCTTCATAGATTGCTGCAAATCTAGGTCTAACAAGTTTATGATATCTATTAAATAGATCTTGTCTTGAGTTATCCTTTTGTGCGTGAGCTTGTAGAACTCTTAAAGTTTCAATATATGATAAAGCCTGCGCAATAGTTTCAGCGTGAATCATAAGCTTCATAACGTTTTCTTCTTTAAGCCATTGTTTTGCATTGAAGAACTTCATAAGCTCAGCTGGATTATCCATATTTGTATCAGGCTTTAACGTTCTAATTAAAAGCTTAACAAAAGCCTTTTTGAATTCATATTGTGTTGAATTAAATACTGACTCTGCTTCTGAATTAGCACCAAAGAAATTAGCTAATGGGTTAGCATTAACAAGACCTGTAAAGTACTTTGCTGGTCTTCTCATAATAAACTTCATTAAGTCTTTCATCGCCATAAGTGCTTGAATTTGACTTGTTCCTTCATATAAAAGACAGGCAAATGAGTCTCTATGATACCTTGAGGCATCATACTCTTCAATAAATCCATATCCACCAAGAGCTTGAATTCCTTTCTTAGAAAGATCTGTAAAGGCCTCAGCTCCATACATTTTAACTAAAGGAGTCCTTCTTCTGACCCACTTAACTGCTTCTTTGAATTGGGCAGCTAGCTCAGGTGATAATTCCTTTCCATGACGTTTCATCATATCTATCTTCTGATATTGATCAAACCAAGAAATGGTATCAACCATTAACGCACGGAAGGCGTCTCTTTCTGTTTCCCAATCCCCCATATTTCTTGCATATAAGGGATGGTCCATTAAGTTCTTTCCAAATTGTTCTCTTTCTTTAGCGTATTCTCTAGCATAACCAATAGTAGCTTCAATTCCGCCTACAGCTTGAAGACCTACAGCAATTCTTGCTTCATTCATAAGATGTAGCATTAACTGGAAACCTTTATGAGGTTTACCAACAAGTTTAGCTACTGAGTTTTCATAGACAACTTCACATGTGAATGAACCGTGTAGTCCCATTTTTTCTTCATTCTTAGCTATTGTGTAATTAAGTCCTTCTTTTCCTTCAATTTCTTGCTCACATAGAAAAAGAGAAATTCCATTAAGACCTTCCGGTGCGCCCTTAATTCTAGCTAATACGAAACCAAAACCACCACCACCATTTGTGATAAATATTTTAGCTCCATTTAATAAATATGTTCCATCATCTTGAGGTGTTGCAGATGTTTTAACAGAACCTACATCTGAACCTGCTCCTGATTCAGTAAGACACATTGAACCTGAGATCTCACCAGCAATTACTCTTGGAACTAATCTTGCAGCATCTTCCTTAGTACAGAACCTTTCAACCATATCAATCATGGAAGTATAAAAACCTAATTGAGTTGCTGAAGAAATACATGCCCTGTTCATTTGAACAAATGAGAGTAATCCAGCAATAAGAGGAGCTCCCATACCACCATACTCTGTCTCAGCTGCAAGACCTACAACTTGTAACTCTTGTGCTTCTTTATAAAATTCAGTTAATTCAGGACCAGGTATCGTTCTTCCATCAACAACTTTCCCCGCTCCATTATGATCTAATGCTCGGGCACGTCCAGCAACACTTGTTGCATTCCATTCGCCAGTAGCAGTAACCATCTCTTCTATAAATTGAAGTACTTCTTCTTTGTTATTAAAGCCATCAGCTGTTGGATACTCAGGATAATATAAAGGTAAAATTGCATCCCAATCAATCGCATTATCAAAATGCCATTTCCATTCAGGGTTGTCCGTGTAGAAGTTTGCCATGTTGACTCTCCGTAGTTTAAACTTTTTACTCACATAGTTTACTAAACAATTGTTAAAGGAGCAATCTATGTACACATTATACGGAATTCCAAATTGCAATACAGTGAAAAAAGCTTTGACACACTTAGACAAAAACAATGCAAAGTATGAGTTTGTAAATTTTAAAAAACAACCTCCTACTCAAAAGCTACTCAAAGAGTGGAAAGCCACATTTGGGGACTATCCAGCAAACAAAAAAGGGCCAACATTTCGAAAGATTAAAGAAGATTTTGAAAATGGCACAGCAGCAGAAAAGTATAAATTATTAGTAGAGTTTAGCTCTGCAATTAAAAGACCAATCTTAGTTAAAAATGGCAAAGCAATCTGTTTTGGTTACGATGAAGAGAAGTACTCTAAATTTAAATAAAAGTTTTAAGCCGGAGTAGATTCTGTGAATTTCTCAAACTCTTCTTCGGCTTTCATTGCATCTATAAACTGACATCCACATTTAAATTGAATACCCATTTCATCTGCTTCACGCACACTACGAATAATGGCAAACATAGGTTCATCAAAGCTTTTATTATCAAAACCATAAACGTTTAACACTTCACCTTTAGCATATGCAGACTCAGAAAAAGTCATAAAGCCCATGCCTCCACGGGAAAGATCGTATAATGGTAATGTTTCCTGAGACTTTGACATGTCTTTAGTTTGAATAATTATCATTTTGCCCTCAGGCGGTTTGGCCCTCGGTGCATTACGTTCCCCTTCATACTTTTTATCTTCTTCGTCTAGAGTGACATAACTTAATTCTTGTTCAAAGAATGCCTTATCATGATCAGATTGTTGGTTATGAGCATTAATGGCACCTTTCCACATTGTATCGATCTTATCTTTACGCCCGCCACCTGTGGCCTTTTCCCAATCAGGAGCAACTTTATTTGCTCTTCCTTCACCTGAAACAAACTCGTAACCTTTATTACCTGGCTGTGCAATATCATGATAGCTTGGAGGAACTTTAACATAATCAGGATTGATGGCATTAAAAACAGCTTTTAATTTGTCATCTTCCATTTCATCCATCATCTTAAGCTCGTCAGGATATTTAACCGCTAAAAAATTATTTTGGATTGATATTTGGTCGGCCTTAAAAATTGACTTACGGCTTTCAACATAAAAATATATTGATTCAGAAGTAAATTCATAAGCCTCATCATTCATGGTGTTTAAAGACAAGGTATTATCCGTATCACCAACTTCTGATATTAATGAATGAAAAATAGTTCTTTTTTGAGTGATAGGATTTAGTTGCCAAACAATGACATTATAATTTTCCCCTTTTACATCAGAGAAAAACTTATGAAAATCTGTTAAGTTTTCTGTTATGTTGATCGTTTTCATCTACTTTTATTAAACCCTTTTAATATATACTTCTGTTATTATAAGACAAAAATCTAATATAATAAAAACATATAAAATATTTTTTAATATCTAAGGAAATTTTATGGGTAATAAGTGTTTAAAGATTGTTATAACCGGTGGTCCCGGAGGCGGGAAAACAACGGCCCTAGACCTTTTTCAACGTGAGCTCAATGATAGAGTATGTATCGTTCCAGAAGCAGCTTCCATTCTTTTTCGAGGTGGATTACCTAGGTCTGAAAATCTGGAAGTAGTAAAATGCACTCAAGAAACGATTTTTGATCTTCAAAGCTCACTAGAAAAAATTCAAGCAACACTATGTCCAAATAAGCTCTTAGTATGTGATCGAGGAACAGTTGATGGTTTTGCCTATTGGCCAGGAGATGATCATGATGAATTTTTTAAAGCAATGGGAACGACATTAGAAGAAGAATTAAACAGATATGATGCTGTAATCTTCTTTGAGACAGCTGCTTCAAATGGGAATGATATTAGTTCTAATAATCCTGTGCGAACGGAAACGCAACAACAAGCAATCGATATAGATAAACGCCTACATGATATCTGGACTAAGCATCCAAATTTTAATTATGTTGCAAGCTCTGAATCATTTGTACAGAAAATTATGTTTGGAATTATGACTATCAATAATGTTATCAAAAAGCATAAAGATTAACCTCCACTAAGCTTT
>CAXGOD010000228.1:0-4580 GCA_964011245.1 uncultured Bacteriovoracaceae bacterium
AAAAGAAAGTTGCTAAAAAGAAAGTAGCTAAAAAGAAAGTTGCTAAAAAGAAAGTAGCAAAAAAGAAAGTTGCTAAAAAGAAAGTAGCTAAAAAGAAAGTTGCTAAAAAGAAAGTTGCTAAAAAGAAAGTTGCTAAAAAGAAAGTAGCTAAAAAGAAAGTTGCTAAAAAGAAAGTTGCTAAAAAGAAAGTTGCTAAAAAGAAAGTAGCTAAAAAGAAAGTTGCTAAGAAAGCAGTACAGAAAAAAGCTGAAAAGAAGATAACGAAGAAACCTGCGAAGAAAAAAGTTGAAAAGGAAGTTAAAGTTGAAAAGGAAGTTAAAGTTGAAAAACTTGCTCCTGCTCCATTAAAATCAAATAGAGATTTTATGGACTCTTCACCGCTTGATGCTACTCCAGTTGTAGATGACAAGGTTCCAGCAGCAAATACTACTGAAAAAGCACCAAAAGCACCTCCAGTTGTTGAGCCCAATGGCCTATTATCTGATGAATACAATGCAGATGACGAACAAGAAGGAAACTCTTTTGGATATGGATGGAGTTATAATGAAGGTTTAGACTCTCCAGAAGACTTTGCTAATGAAGATGAAGTTTTTGATGAGGATGCAGAGTATGCTCATAGTGGAAAGCCAGTAGGTGGCGGTCTTAGTGAAGATTAATAACACATTACATAAATAACAGTCTAAAGTGGCCAGATGGCCACTTTTTTTTTATACCCATACTATGAAATTAGAACTTTATTATTATATTCAATGTCCTTTTTGCTTAAGAGTAGTTCGTAAAATAGAAGAGCTTGGACTTAAAGACTATATCGAACACAAAGATACTCTCGTACATAGAGAACATAATGATTTTCATTATCATAAGACAGGCCGTACTACAGTTCCCTGTCTCTATATTGATGGTAGACCAATGTTTGAATCAAGTGATATTAATATTTGGCTTGAGAAGAATGAAAAACGTATTAAGGAATAAAAATGGAAGTAAGAGATCCTGTTCACGGTTCAATTAAAATATTAGATGAAGAAAAACAAATTATTGAGCACCCTTTTTTTCAAAGATTAAGAAGTATCAAACAATTAGGTTTTTCAGAGTTTGTATTTCCTGGAGCAACTCATACAAGATACTTACACTCAATTGGTGTTATGGATATCTCAAGTAAAGTTTTTGATCAACTTTTTAAAGACAAAAGATCTAATCCTGATATTGTTAGGCTACGTGAAACAGTTAGACTTGCTTGTCTTCTTCACGATATTGGACATGCTCCCCTAAGTCACACAACTGAATTTGTTATGCCTACAGTAAGCACACTAAATCTTGCAGATCGTTTTGTTATCAATGGTGCTGATCAAGCAACACACGAAGACTACACAACAAAAATCATTGTCGATTCTTCTTTTACTGTTGCATTTGATGAAGTAAAAAAATCTTTTGGAGTAAATCCAAATAATGTAGCTGAGCTTATTAGTGGTAGTACAACAGAGCCTGATTACTTTACCTACAAAGGAATTAATTACTTCCCACTACTTCACCAATTAGTTTCAAGTGAAATGGACTGCGATAGAATGGATTATCTTCTAAGGGATAGTTATTTCTGTGGAGTTAGTTATGGAAAATTTGATCTCGACTGGATCATCGATAATATGAAAACTTCAGTCGTTGATGGAAAAGCATACTTAGGAATTTCAGAACGAGCAGTAGCAACATTTGATGACTTTCTTCTATGTCGCTTTCATATGTTCCTTATGGTGTATTTTCACTATAAATCTGTTTGCCTTGAGAAAATGCTTAAACGTTATTTTACCCAAGCAAAAAATGAGTATTCAATTCCAGCAAATATTGAAGAGTATCTAAATCATGACGACCATATGCTTATGAAGACACTCCGTAATAGTAATGATGAATGGGCGCAAAAAATTGTCCTAAACCAAGTTCCAAAAAAGATCTTTGAAAAATATGGCCCAACGCAAAATAAACAGTTAGCTGACCTTGAGTCATTTTTAAACTCTGAGGATATAGATTATATCAAATGTTCTTCTAGTGGCCGCTTATCTAAGTACTATACCCATGGTGATGAGAACGATAATAAATACGCTTTAAAGGTAGTAAGAGAGTCAAGTATCTCAAACGCTAATCTTTTTGTTCAAGATATTCACCAAGCAACTGACTTATTTGAAAAATTCAGTAAGTCTCACACTGTTGATAGAATACATTGTGAATTTGAAAATCTACCAGAAAAATACAAGACAGAAATTATAAAAATAGTACAATCATAGTATGAACATGAACAAAGTTATAATTTATGTTTTGCTAGTCCTAACATATCTTGGACTATCAAAAAGCCTATCTCCCAGTGAGCTAGGCGTAAATTATGTCTTTAACCAGCAAGGGCTTGACAAACTTATTGGAAGTGGCCCGGTATCTGTTGTCTTAACTGATGTCCACTCAACAGGTTTTATAATAAAAACCTATTATCATAAATATAAAATTATCTATGGCTTTCAAAGCTATGATGAATTAATCACTAGAGTTTCAAGTCAGTTTAAAAATAAACATAATCAACATATAGGCCTTTCTATTTTCAGAAGATATGAAGATACAAGCGTTGATCATACTCCACTGCCACCTGGATCAATCTTTATAGGTAATAAAAACTTTGGGTCATGGAAAACAAGAGAAAACACAAGATTTTGGCAATTTTATCGCGTCTACAGACATATACCAATATTTTTAGGCTGGGGTGATTTTAAACCTAGTTATAGTTTTTTCCAAGAAATTCAAAACAGGATAAATGATCGCAAACCCTTCTTTGGCTTTAACGATGAATTCGGTTTCAACGGAACAGTTACAAGAGTGAACTTCCCAAATTATTTTTCTAAGTTAGATAGCAATAAAAATATAAATTACAAAGAATTCTTCAATGATTATCTGAAGAACAACTTTAAGGTCAAAAAATGAACGAAATTTTTGATAAGTTACTTATTAGATTCTTATTCACTTTATTTATATGTATAGCCCTTATTCTTTATAAGTACGGCCATACGGTTTTTTATCCATCTAAAAAGAAACAGGTATTAAAAAGGATTTATCCTTCAGAAAATGCAGTAGATACCTTACATGTCTTTTCTAGACTTATTGGTGTGGCACTTATTTTTTCAACATTAGAGTTTAATGAATATATTGGAATTTTTATTAGTTCATTTCATTTTTTCATATGGAGTATCATAGGCTTTATCCTCTATCTTTCTTCAATCTGGATTATGGATAGTATCATTTTTTATAATTTCGAATATAAAGATGAAGTCCTTAAGAAAAAAAATATGTCCTATGGTGTTGTTAGCTTCACCATTTCAATTTGTATTGCTTATATAATTAGAACGGTCTTTAAAGAAAGTGAAACCTCACTTATTATTCTTTTCATTCTATGGCTGTTTTCTATGGTTCTTTTTGGTTTCTCCACTAAGCTCTATAAATTTGCTTCAAACTTTTCTTTTAATTCTTTAATGATCCAATCAAATATTGGACTTGGTTTGTCATATAGCGGATTTTTAATGGGTAATACGATTATTATCACATCTTCATTTTCACATGAGCATCATGATATTACCTCCTATTGTATTCAGGTAATTCTCAAAACTCTTCTGGGGGCTTTAATTATCCCAGTATTTAGGGCAGGTATTACCTATATCTTTAAAATTAAAACCCTTGAAAATGGTCCAAAAGAAGAAGCAGACTATTTAGGTCATGGGATTTACGAAGGTGCAGTATTTTTAACATGTGCTTTCTTAACTTCCATTATTATTGGGCAGATCCACTTTGGAACAATTTACCCATTCTTCTAATGCGCTGCTAATAAGTCTAAAATATAGTGTGTAGATGTACGATAAGTGTATTGAACGCACACACTTTAGGACAAGAGAGTTAGCACATGATGGATCAGAAACTACAAAACAGTATTTTCTACAATTTTAACCAACTACAAGGTCAAGTTAAAGAGCTTAAAAAAGAAGTTCAAGAATTGACTCAAAAGTATGAAAGAGCAATGGCAACACAAAGATGTCATATTATGCGAATCAAAAATGGTGAGATGCTTTCTGATGAATATATTTTAAACGGTAGGCTTTATAATGACTACAGTCCTGAAGCTGCTTTCGACTTCTATAACCAATACGACGAAAATTATATTCTACTAGATGTTTCTGAAAAAGGTTATCAACCGCCTGAAGAACTTCCTGAAGCAACTAAAATTCCTCTTAGTGAATTACCTTTAAGAGCAAAAGAAATCATTAATAAAGCCACGCCTGTTTTAGTTATTTCAGAAGATGGAGTCAACTCTATCCTAGCTTGTGAGATGCTAAATCAACTTGGATACTTCAATGTAAATAATATCTCTGGTGGATATAAATTTTGGCCTCCTTTTAGACAAAAAGCTGCTCCAAAAATTAAAAAAGTTGCTTAATCTAAATCAGTGTTTGCTGTCCATTTGGATTTCTTGCTGAAACCTTATTGTGAAAATTATCAAGAGTATGCATGATACGATCAAGCTCAACATCACCTATTGAAACAAGATAGTCTGCTTCTAA
>CAXGOD010000229.1:0-4564 GCA_964011245.1 uncultured Bacteriovoracaceae bacterium
AGGTGATGTGAACCCAGCATGTCGATTCATTGTAAAAGAATATATGAAAAAGTATGAAGGTGACTGGAACAAAGTAATGAAACATATCCGTGTAAAAAGATTATTACTTTCTGAAAAAGATAGAATAGGTATTGGTACATTCCAACCTAAAGACGAGAAAAACCAAGACTCAACTGAATTAACAGGTGATATCAACTATAGAAAAATTGCTTTATATGGGTCAGACTCTGATCCTCGTGCTTTTAACTTTGACGGAGAATTCAATATTGCTAACCGTGGTATTGTAGAGTTCATCGAGATGTTAAAACTTGATGTTGCTTTCCTTTACGATCTTTTAGGGGCATCACAAGAGCAATCAATTAAACCAAAAAAATTCGCACAAACGGATATTGATGAAGTTATTTTAGGTCATACCAATGAACCTGAGTTTAGAAAACTTCAATCAAATGAGTTCATGGAAGCTCTTCGCGATAGAACGGTAAAAATTGATGTTCCTTATATCACAAGACTTGATCAAGAAGTTAAGATCTATAAAAAAGATTATAACTCAGAAACTATCCCTCATATGCATATTGCCCCTCACACATTAGATGTTGCAAGTATGTGGGCGATTCTTACAAGACTTGAAGAGCCAAAAAAAGCTGATCTTACTAAACTTCAAAAGCTTAAGCTTTATAACGGTAAGACTCTTCCTGGTTATAATGAAGATAATGTTAAAGAGCTTAGAAAAGAAGCGGTAAGAGAAGGACTTGATGGTATCTCTCCTCGTTATATTCAAGATAAAATCTCAAACTCATTAGTTAAAAACTCTACTGCTGGATGTTTAAATCCATTTATGGTTTTTAATGAATTGGAGTCAGGTCTTAAACATCATGGTTTAATTTCGTCTCCAGATCAACTTGATCACTTTAAAGAAATGTTAGCTGTTGCAAGACAAGAGTATGAAGATATTGTTAAAAATGATGTTCAAAAAGCAATCAGTGTAGATGAATCAGCGATTCAAACATTATGTGCAAACTATATTGATAATGTAAAAGCCTGTACTCAAAAAGAAAAAATTAGAAATAAGTATTCAGGTAAGCTTGAAGATGCTGATGAAAGATTCATGAGATCAATTGAAGAGAAAATTGATATCCCAGAATCAAGAAAAGATGACTTTAGAAGAGAAATCATGAACTATATTGGAGCTCTTGCTGTTGAAGGTAAGCAGTTTGACTATAAAATGAATGAAAGACTTCATAGAGCGTTAGAGTTAAAACTTTTTGAAGATCAAAAAGATAGCATTAAGCTTACAACAATCATTTCAAATGTTGTTGATAAGCAAACACAAGAAAAAATTGATGTTATCAAAACAAGACTTATTAAGAACTTTGGATATTGTGAAATCTGTGCAACTGATGCACTTAACTTTGTTGCATCTATTTTTGCAAAAGGTGACTCAATTAAATCATAATTGAGAAACACAAGCTTAATACCAAGGAGAGTGAATGGATCATCCAATTAAAAGGGACCATTCTAGGTTTAGGAAAATTGTAAAAGGTAAAGTCAGAGAAAACTTACGTAAGTACGTTTCCTCTGGGCAACAAATAATTCCTAAAGGTAATGACAAGTTTACCATTCCAATGCCAAGTATTGATATTCCAAAGTTTCGCTTTGGTGATAAGTCGCAAGGTGGGTCCGGTCAAGGTGATGGACAACCAGGTGATCCTGTTGATGGTCAACCAGGTGAAGATGGACAACCAGGTCAAGGTGAAGAAGCAGGCCAAGGTGAAGGTCAAAAGGAACTTGAAGTTGAGATGGGTGTTGATGAACTTGCTAAAATTCTAGGTGAGGAATTAGAGCTTCCTAATATTGAGCCTAAGGGGAGAGAAAAGTTAGAATCAACTGTTAATAAGTATACTTCAATCGGAACTGTAGGTCCCGACTCTCTTAAGCATCTAAAAAGAACATATAAAGAGGCCCTGAAAAGACAAATGTCTATGGGGGTTTACGATCCAGCTGATCCTAGAGTAATGCCGATTAGAGCAGACTATAGGTATCGTGCTGCAGATACAAAGATTGAAATGGATAACTCTGCAGTTGTTATCTATATGATGGATGTGTCAGGCTCAATGGGTGAAGAGCAAAAAGAAATTGTTCGTACTGAATCATTTTGGATTAATCTATGGCTCAAGAGTCAATACAAAGATATTGAGATCCGTTATATCATTCACGATGCTACGGCTAAAGAAGTTGATGAACATACATTTTTTAGAACTAGAGAGAGTGGAGGAACGTTAATTTCTTCTGCTTTTAAGTTATGTAAGCATATTATCGAAACTGATTACAATCCTAATGAGTGGAATATTTATCCATTTCACTTTAGTGATGGAGATAACTGGTCAGCAGATGATACTAAGCTATGTTTAAGTTTGTTAGATGACTTTATTATACCGAACTCAAATATGTTCTGTTATGGACAGGTAGAAAGTCGTTATGGTTCTGGGCAATTCTTTAAAGATTTAGCTACCAAGTACGGAACTGATGATGAGGGCGTTATTTTAAGTAAAATTAAAAACAAGGAAGCTATCTTGGATTCTATTAAAGAATTTTTAGGTAAAGGAAAATAAATGTTAAGGACCAAGCAGATAAGTGGAAAATTACTGGAGCTACAAAAAGAGATTCAGGGTTATGCTGATGAGTTTGGTCTTAATTATTTTGACCAAGTTTTCGAAGTCTGTGATTACGATACCATTAATATCTTAGCAGCTCAGGGGGGATTCCCAATACGTTATCCCCACTGGAAATTTGGAATGGACTATGATCAGCTCTCAAAAGGTTATAGGTTTGGTATCCAAAAGATTTACGAGATGGTAATCAATACTGATCCTTGTTACGCTTATCTTTTAGAAGTAAATAATTGGCTTGATCAAAAACTAGTAATGGCCCATGTTTATGGACATAATGATTTCTTTAAAAACAATATGTGGTTTTCACATACAAATAGAAACATGATGGATGTAATGGCCAATCATGGAACAAAGATAAGACGTTATACAGAGCGCTATGGACAAGATAGGGTTGAGAAATTTATTGACCGTGTTTTATCCCTAGAGAACTTATTAGATGTTAATAATCTTTTTGAAACAAATGAAGTTATAGCGAGCCGTAGGAAAAAGGCAGCCATGTTTGCTGAAGAAACTGAAAACGATGGTTATCTCGTAGATGATAGAAGTACTGCTTTAAAATCATTTATGCGCTCACAAAGCAGATTTAAAAATGATGAAGTAGAAGAAGCACCTGAAGAAGATGTTAAAGAATTAGTTGCTGAAAAAAATGTTGGTAAAGGCCAAAAAGATATTATGCTTTTTCTCATTGAGCATGCTCCCTTAGAAGAATGGGAGGCAGATGTTTTAGGTTGTCTTCGTGAAGAGGCGTATTATTTTCTACCTCAAAGAATGACAAAAATTATGAACGAAGGCTGGGCTAGTTATTGGCATTCTAAAATCTTGACTCAAAAAGCTCTAGACTCAAATGAGTTTATTGATTTTGCTGATAAGCATGCTGGTGTTATGGCCATGAGTAAGCAGAATATCAATCCATATAAAATTGGTATCGAACTTATGCGAGATATAGAGCACCGATGGGATACAGGTAAGTTTGGTAAAGAGTATAATGAATGCACCAATATGTATGAAAAAGAAAACTGGAATACCAATACTGGACTTGGGCGAGAAAAAATTTTTGAAGTTAGAAGAACACATAATGATATTACTTTTCTTGAAGAGTTTTTAACTCCAGAGTTCTGTAATAGACAACAAATATTTACTTATAAATATAATCCTCGTTCAGGCAGAATGGAAATTGACTCTAGAGAGTTTACTGATATTAAACAAAAGCTTTTAACACAATTAACGAATTTTGGCTCTCCTGTTATACAAGTAGAAGATGCTAACTTTAAGAATAGAAAAGAATTATTACTTAAGCATGTTCATGGTGGAGTCGATCTTGATATGCAATTTGCACAAGCAACTATGACAAATCTTTATGCTTTATGGAAAAGACCAGTAAACCTTAGTACAACATTTGAAGATAAAGAAGTAGTCTTTCATTTTGATGGAAAAGAATTTAAACCTTTAAGTTAAAAATATATGAGGAATTCATGAAGTTAAGAGATAATGTTATCTGGATAACAGGGGCTTCAAGTGGTATTGGAGAAGCTTTAACCTATGAGGCTTGTAGACGTGGTGCAAATATTATTATTTCTGCTAGACGTGAAAAAGTTTTAAATGAGGTTAAAAGCAAATGTGCTCATCCTGAAAAAGTGAAAGTTCTTGCTCTTGATTTAGAAAAAACAGATGAGCTAAAAGATAAAGTTGACCAAGCAGAATCCTTTTTTGGAAAAATTGATATTCTTGTTAATAATGGTGGTTTAAGCCAACGTTCACTGACCAAAGATACAGGTGTGGATGTCGATGAAAGGCTGATGAAGATAAATTATATTGGAACTGTTGGTTTAACTAAAGCAGTACTTCCTAATGTGTTAAATCGAAACTCAGGTCATATAATAACAGTAAGCTCGATG
>CAXGOD010000230.1:0-4562 GCA_964011245.1 uncultured Bacteriovoracaceae bacterium
GATGGTGTCTCTTCTTCGCAGTATAAAGAAGCACAAAAAAAACTAGGTACAACTCCTGACCTTCGAAGAGCAAGGCTTAGAAGACTTTTGCAATCTCAAAAAATGGTTAAAATTATCGAAGCTCATAACGGGTTGACCGGACTTATTGTTGAGAATACAGAAGTCAAAAAAGATGATCAGCCTGTACAATTCGATGGTATGTGGATGAGCTCGCTTACCGACTCAACTTCTCGTGGAAAGCCTGACATAGAGGTTGTTACAACAAGTGCCAGAGTAAAAACATTAGAGGATATTTTAGAAGTTACAACAAAGCCAATTATCTATGATGGAGATTCAGGAGGACTTGCTGAACATTTTGTTTTTACAGTTAAAACATTAGAGCGTTTAGGGGTTTCAGCCATCATCATTGAAGATAAAATTGGTTTAAAAAAGAATTCTCTTTTCGGAAAATCCGGCGGACAAACTCAAGATACTATTGAAAATTTCAGCAACAAAATTTCCGCTGGTAAAAAAGCACAAGTGACATCTGAGTTTATGGTTATTGCAAGGATAGAAAGTCTTATTCTAGAGCAAGGTGAAGAAGATGCTCTTAAAAGAGCTAGGGCCTATGTAAAAGCTGGTGCTGACGGGATACTGATTCATTCAAAGTCAAAAGAATTTACTGAAGTAAAATCTTTTTGTGAAAAATTTCGAAGTGAAGATGTTGATACCCCGATATTTGTTGTTCCTTCAACATACAATCATGTTACAGAACACGAACTAGCTGATACAGGTATAAATGTTGTTATTTATGCCAACCACCTACTTCGTTCTGCATATCCAGCCATGGTAAAAGTAGCTGAACAAATTCTTAAGGATAAAAGCTCAATCAACACTAATGATGAATGTATGCCAATTAAAGAAATCATCACATTAATTCCTTCAGGAGAATAATTTGATTAGTCCCAAAGATTTTTTTGAAACTTTAAAAGATAATCATTATGAATACTTTTGTGGTGTTCCAGATTCAACGCTTAAACATTTATGCTCTTATATTGATGATAAAGCTAATGACCATCTCATTTGCGCTAATGAAGGATCGGCCATAGGAAGTGCTATTGGTTACCATCTTGCTACTGGAAAGGTTCCTGTAATCTATATGCAAAACTCCGGCTTTGGAAATGCAATAAATCCAGTTCTATCTATGGCAAGCAAAGAAATATATAAGATCCCAATGCTCATCATAGTAGGATGGCGGGGCGAACCTGGAGTTCAAGATGAACCCCAACACATCCATCAAGGAAAAGTTCTACTACCTTCCATGGGAGCTATGGATCTAGATTATGATATGCTTCCAAAAAAGTTTGAAAGCGCTCAAAGAGTTATTACCGATGTAACAACAAAAATTAAAAATGAAAATCGTCCCTATTTCTTAGTTGTAAAGAAGGGAACATTTGATGAGTATAAAGGAAAAGACAAAGCTGATACAAATCAGCTCAATAGAATAGATGTGATCAAGGAAATAACATCAGTATTTGCTAATGAGAAAATTATTGCCAGCACAGGATTTATTTCTAGAGAGCTCTTTGAGATTAGAGAAGAAAGTACTAAAAACCATGAGAAAGACTTCTTAACAATTGGGGCCATGGGGCATACCTCTCAAATAGCATACGCCTATGCTAAACACTCAAACACTAAAACTATTTGCTTAGATGGTGATGGTAGTTTTCTTATGCATATGGGTGGGACAACAACAATTAAATCCCAATCAAATATCAATATTGTTCATATTGTTTTAAACAATGGTGCCCACCTTTCAGTTGGAGGTCAGCCAACAATAGCATCAGAACTTGAACTAAGTAATATTGCCCGTGAATGTGGTTTTGAGCATAGCTATAGCGTTCAAACTCTAAAAGAGCTAACAAATACTCTAAATGAAATTAAAGATAAGACAGGCCCAATCTTTATTGATATAAAAGTAAGCAAAGAGATTAAAAAAGATTTAATGAGACCAAATCTAACACCAATAGAGATGAAAAGTCTCTTCATGAGGTAATAATGAGTTCTGTTTATCTTGGAAATAATTCTTATCAAAAAATTCAAGAGATTATTGAGGAAAATAATTATCAGAAAGTATTCCTAGTTACTAATAAAAATTCATTTCTTACAGGTGGTGTTTCAAATTACATTTTTCAAAGTCTTATGGGCTGCCAATATCATCGTTTTAATAATTTTAGTATTAATCCTAAGTTTGAAGAGTTACAAAATGGAATAGATGAGTATCACGAATTCAAACCAGATTTAATCATTGGAGTGGGTGGTGGTAGTGCAATGGACATGGCCAAACTTATTCATTATATGTCTGATAAAAAGCTTGCTCTCGAAGATGATATTCTCAAACAACCAAATAAAAGATTGAATTCTAAACTCATGCTTATTCCCTCAACAAGTGGAAGTGGAAGTGAAGCGACTCAATTTGCAGTTGTCTATATCGATGGAAAAAAACATTCATTAGATATCCCCTGTATTCTTCCTGACTACTGTATCGTAGATGGTGTTTTTACAGATAAGCTACCAAGGAATATTACGGCCTACACAGGTATTGATGCTTTAGCTCAAGCAATTGAATCATACTGGGCAAAAGCCGAAACAGCTGAGTCAAAAGAATATGCCCTTAAGGCCATAAAACTAATTGAGCCTAATTTGGTACCAGCGGTTCATAAACCAACCCCTGAAGTACGAGAAGCGCTAGCTTTAGGTTCATATTATGCGGGGAAAGCAATTAATATAACAAGAACAACTGCTCCCCACGCTTTTTCATATTATTTAACCACCAACCACGGCTACCCACACGGTCACGCAGTAGGAGTCATACTCCCCTATTTTATTGAGATAAATGATCAGTGTGCCGACCTTAGTGAAATTTATAAATGTTTTGACGTTCAAAATGCTAAAGAGTTTAAAGAGAAATTTATTAAAATATTAAAAGAAGTTGATCTCTACAAACCTGTAAATGAGATCGTTAAAGATGATTTAAAGGAATTTGTTGAATCAGTTAATATTGATAGGTTAAAGAATAACCCTGCTCAGTTAACAACAGAAGAATTTAAATCATTATTCGCGAATTAAAATTATCTTTGCTGATTTTTTAGCACTTATTGAAATCATTCCTTCATTTAGACAAATTCCAGAGTCATATAGAGAGTATGTTTCACCATCTATAGTTACTTCTCCTTCCAATACACTTAGTCCTTCTTTAGAAGTAAGCCTAACCTCTTTAGTTTCATCTCTAGAAATTGTTAAAAGATCTGCTTTAAACTCCGGATGTTCCACTAATTTTTGATGTCCCTGAAATTGAAAAACATTTTTTGGATTAGACACTAAGTCTTTATTAAACTCAATAGAGAAGTTACCAACATCCATTGCTTGAGATATATGCAACTGTCTCGATCTTCCTGAACTATCAACTCTATTCCAATCCCATACTCTATAAGTAACTCCAGATGACTGTTGAGTTTCAGCGAGTGTTAAACCTCGACCTAAAGCATGAATGGCACCATAGGGCACATAAAAATAATCTCCAGCTTTAACTTCTACAAAGTTTAAGTATTTATCAACCTCTAAGTTGTTTTCAATTGCTGTCTTAAATTCCTTTTTAGTAATCCCCTCTTTCAAACCTAGATAGATTCCAGCACCAGCCTCAGCACTAAGAATAATCCAACATTCAGTTTTACCATTTTCATTCTCATGTTTACTTGCGTAGTCGTCCCCGGGATGAACCTGAATAGAAAGGTTGTCACTTGTATCGATGTATTTAAATAAATATGAAAGTTTACAAAATTCACTTAAAGGTTTATCACCAAGCAGACATGTTCCATCTTTGTGAGTTGATATTTCCCAGGTCTCACCAAGAGGATCTTTAGAGTTTATTTGTTTAATTTTTGAGAGCTTTTCTCCCCCCCAAATTTTAAAAGTTGGAGCTGCTTTTAGTTTAACTAGTTTTCCCATAAAAATAGTTTAGAGAATAAGAATTACTTTGGAAAACACTGCGCATTATAGATAAAATCTAACTTATATTTCTTGGCTAAAGACTAAATAAATAATACACTAACTCCTCATATAAAGCCTACTACAATGGGGAGTTTCGAGTGAACAAAATTCTTGTTCTTGATGGTGCCATGGGTACCATGATCCAAAAATATAAATTAACAGAAGAAGATTATCGCGGGGATCGCTTTAAAGATTATCCAAGCCCTTTAAAAGGTAATAATGATCTTCTTTCAATAACAAAACCAAAAGTTATTTCTGAGATTCATGAAAAGTACTTAGAAGCAGGCGCGGACATACTTGAAACTAATACTTTTAGTGCCACAAGTATCGCCATGGCCGATTATAATATGCAAGAGCTTGCTCGAGAATTAAACCTTGAGTCTGCAAAGCTAGCTAAAGCTGCTTGTGAAAAATATTCAACAAAGGAAAAACCAAGATATGTTGCAGGATCAATTGGTCCAACAAATAGAACTGCTTCAATTTCACCAGACGTTAATGACCCTGGGTTTCGCGCCATTACTTTCGAAGCACTT
>CAXGOD010000231.1:0-4561 GCA_964011245.1 uncultured Bacteriovoracaceae bacterium
AGAATAAGCATTTTAACTAGCTTTATTTGATATGACAAACAGATGCGCAATGCAACGAACAGAATATACTCTTAATTTAAAGTCCCCATCACAGTAACTTCATTTTTATTAGCATTTAACTGCTTTAAAATGACTTTATACTCAGATTCTTTGGCAAATTTTTTGAATTTTTTAAGGATTCCATAGTCCTTATGTCCTTGGAATTTGATAGTAAAAATGAAGTTTTTGCAGTTTTTACCAACTACCCAATAATTAATAAGTTCTAAAATTCTCTCAGGAGCACAGATTATATCTGATACAACCCAATCTACCGGCTCAGGGACTTCATATTTAAATGCATCTTCTTTTAGGAAAGTTACCATTGGATCATCCATAAGTGTTTGCTCCAGTGGTGAACGATCCAGAGCAATGACTTTTGCTCCATTTTTTCTTGCAATATAAGTCCAACCACCAGGACATGCTCCTAGATCAACTAAAGTCTCACCTTCTGATATTTGCTTTCCTAAAATAAGCTGGGCTTCTATAATTTTTCTAAAAGCACGTGAAGGAGCTTTTTTATCATCCTCAACATTATTAAATCCACCTACAAAAGGTGAAACAAGTGAGTGATATGTATCCATTTTTTCTTTGGATATAAATGATACCGCAATAGATCTATCTGGAAGAACAAGAACTTGTAAAAAAGGAAGTAAGCGATCAAATCCTTTTCTGATGGCATAAATACTTTTCTTTTTAAAGGCCTGAATCAGCTTTCCCTTAATGAGATCTGCTCGACCGGTTTCAAGGATTCCATATTTTTGGGTTAAAGCAAAAACATGACAGTTAATCTTCACTCCTCCATTAATTTGAGGAATGATGACATCAAGAATTCCATTGGCCTGTTTAGAGACTGAATTATCAGCAATAACTGTTGCATCAATTAAAGCGGTTGTTGAAAAGGCAATATATTCATTCTTTAAGTTTACATCTTCAGCAACTTTAACAAGTGGATAACCTTTTTCAACAATACACTCTTTAGAAAAGTCTGCTGTTATTTCTTTTTCTAAAGTTTTTGTCCAGTTATCGTCTTTACATAATATATAGTGCACTTTATCTTCTGCCTCTTTTCCATGGTCTACGATCATTCTTTTTAGCAGCTGGTGATCTTTTAGATTGCTTTGAAGAAGGAGCTTTACTAGACTTGCCCGATTGAGCTGATTTTCCAGTATGTTTATTTTTCGTTTTTGAACCAGCTTTTGCTTCTGAAGAAGAATTCTCAATAAGTTTAGCAAGAGTTTTTAATTCTTTTTCATCTAAAGCTCTAAACTCTCCAACTGGCAAACCTTGTAATGAGATATGCATGATGCGAGTTCTTTCAAGTCTTTTTACATCGTACTTAAAATATTCACACATTCGACGGATCTGGCGATTTAGTCCTTGGACCAGAATGATCTTAAAAACATTTGTTGAGACTTTTTCAACTTTACATTTTTTTGTCTTCATCCCAAGTATCGGAACTCCAGCTCCCATCCCTACGATAAACTCGTCGGTAATAGGTTTATCAACTGTTACTAAGTATTCTTTTTCGTGATTATTTCCTGCTCGTAGAATTTTATTTACGATATCACCATCATTTGTCAGAAGAATTAATCCTCTAGAGTCTTTATCAAGACGACCAATTGGGAATATACGAGTTGGGTAATTGATAAAGCTTACAATATTATCTCTTTCACTTTGCTCAGTAGTACTAACAATACCTTCCGGTTTATTAACAGCAATAAGAACAAAAGGTTCTGCTTCTTCTGGCTCAATAGTACGACCATTAACCATAACAGTGTCACCAGGATTAACTTTATCGCTTAAACCTGCTTTTTTCCCATTGATCTTTACTTGGCCATTTTCAATAAAGCGATCAGCTTCACGGCGAGAACACATCCCACTTTGGCCAATATATTTATTTAATCTGACAGACTTATCGTTTAGCATGGCTTTTGGTACCTTTTTTTTTACAAAATGGGCAGGCAAAAGGTAAATTTTTATGTATAAAGGGCCTATTATGGCCAAAAAACAATTAAAATCACAAATTGGGATTGCACCTAATATCCTTTTACAACAAGTTGAGAGTACTACTCCTTTCCTTTTTCAGGGTGAAATAGACACCAAGTCTGTAAACTGTGAATATTTGGGAAAGCTTCGTCACTACAAAAAAAATCTTAAGCTATTAAAAAATATAGACCTTGCAGAATATTTTCATATTTGCCTTTGTGCCCATTGGAGTACAGCAGGTACCTTTGTTCCAACGGATGTGGATAACCAAATTAGAAAAACTCTATGGACTCATGGAGAGATACAGAAATATATCGAGAAAATGGCCAAAACAACTATGAAGTCTTGGAAGTGGGATTATTCACAGGTTACTAATAGAAAATCTTATAATCGGAAAAATGATCAAGTTATGAGTACCCATGAAGGGACTTGGTTAAGTGTTGCTATCGGTGCTTATTGTGCTCTTGTTAAAAATAAAAAAGACCAACTCGCTTCTGAAATGGCCGATTTAATTTTGGCTGAGATTCAAAAAGAACAAGATATCATGCAAGAGTTAAGAGAAGATCGTGACCATATAAACTTCCTAAGATCCGCACCATTAATGGCCCATAATTTTGGTGACCTTGATCGGGTTATGGTTCAATGGGAAATGGATCCAAATGATGCTTTTTATAAAAGGGTCTTTAAGCTAGGTCATAAGCTAAATGAAAACTATGATCCAATCTTAGTTTACACTGGAAAAGTAAATAAAGAATTCAGTTCAAAAGAAAACCACCGCCATATGTCTATGCGACAACCAAAATGTTTAAGAAAGTCTTATAAGTTCTTAATACCTGTAGGTCCATTTATGGATGACTGGGGTAAAGCTTTAGGTGAAAGTGAAGACTTATCTTTGACTGAGAAAGCTGAAATAATTGCAGCATTATTTGAAGGATACAAAAGACAAGATGAGGCCTTTGGTTATATTCGTGGATACAGAACTCTACTAGAACAAATAGATGGTGGATTAGATGCTTTTGGACAAGAACTACCCTATGATCTAATTCGTGAGATAAGAAAGTCAAAGTTCTCTGAACTTGCAGAAATCTCTCGAGAAGAATTTGAAGCTGATTATGCCAAAAGGCTTTCTGATTTTGTTTGTCCTGAAACTCAAATGAAGTTTTAACTAGTCTAGTATCTCTTTAACTCTTCCTACATCTCCGGACTCTAATCTCACTTTAATCCCATGTGGATGGTAACTGGATTTAGTTAAAAGGTCTTGAACAATACCTTCAGTTAATTGACCAGAACGTTGATCTTTTTTAAGAACAATTCTAACATTTAGGCCAGGCTTTATATCGTCTCTATTTGTACCATCCATCATTTGATCCTTAGCGCTTATTGGCAATAATGATATATTCGTTTTTATGAGCAGGAACTTGGCAACTTAGAATATCTTTAAATCCCCATTCATCCAATTGATCTTCAAACTGTTCAATCAATTCAATATATTCTGTTTTTACAACTTGAATAGTAAAAACAATTCCTTTTAAAGTGAAGTTATATTTTTTTATTAACCGTAAAACTTCTTTTATCCCTTGTTTAGGATTTAAATTCAAATCAACATGAACCCATTGAATTTCATCATCAGGTAACTTCTCTTGAGAGAGATCTTGAACAGGTATGGATAAATGACTATAGTTTTTATGATTTAAAACGACTTGATCCATCTTAGCAGGGTCTACTCCCCAAACTTTACAACCTTTAGATAAAAGATAATAGCTTGCACCACCAGGAGCACTTCCAAAGTCTAACCATAGTTGTTTTGAACCTATTTTAAGTGAGTAAAGCTCATCAACTTGAGCAAGCTTACTATAGGCCTTTGATGGGGCTTCACTTTCCCCCTGAACATCTACTATTGAGTTAGGATAGCGAGTAATCCCAAAGTCTACATGATGAAGGCCATACCATATCTCATTCTCTCCTAGCACCATAATATCCAGGACATTTTTATTCTGAGAGCTATACTGATTAACTTCTCTTCCAAACAATGTTTCTCCATCGAAATCGGTTTCACAATTTATATTAAAACTATGAATGATATAGTCATCAATTTTTATGCCAGAATTATCTATATCAGAAATTAGAATTTCTGAGTTTGATTTCCCTAAACAAATCCCTACTCGAGTAGAGAATGTTAATCTTAACTGTGAGATGGACTTTATATCATACAGAACGCCGGTGTTTTTAAAAGTTAAAAATCCCTTTCTTGAATAACTAAGCTTTAACTCAGGATAAAAAACTCTAATTTCTTCTTTTAGCAGTTTCTCGTTTCCAATATTAGTACAGACAAAAATAAATTGATTACTCATTAAGTACCTCTTTAATGATTTAAACTACTCGATAAACTTTACATTAATCTTGGTTGCAACAAATACGCTATCCATAGCTAGAAATCGATTTCTGAGCTTTATATATCACCACCCCAGAAATGCATCAGCTGAGAGATTGTCTCTCTTTTTTTACAAATCTGAACGTCACCATTTTTTACTCCTAG
>CAXGOD010000232.1:0-4551 GCA_964011245.1 uncultured Bacteriovoracaceae bacterium
GGTGAAGACAAGATCACCTATGTGAGGAATAGTTTCCCCTGGTCTTACTCCCATATATACTTGGCAACTAGATGAGTTCATACGAACTGCTTTTGTTTTTTCGATAAAATTTAGACTAAAATGATCAGCCCCAACCATTTTCATTATAGTTGTTCGAAGATTTGCATTTGATAAAACGGCTTTTGCCTGAATAAATTCACCCTTAAGCATAATGCCTTTACAGACACTGTTTTCTACAATGATCTGTTCAACTTTGGCATGTTTTTTTATATCAACATCATTTGCCAAGAGCTCATCTTGCATCATTTTAATTACTACATCTGTTCCACCTTTAAAGGTATAAACTCCTCGACTCATAAAATTGGAAAATACTATACCGTAAGTTATTGCTGGATCATCTAAAGTTGATCCATTTGCATAAACAATTGGTTCCATTAAAAATCTAATTATATCATTTCTGTCTGGAAAGAATTTTTGAAATAGATCTCTGTTAGTCATGGACTGATCATCATAAAAGTTCATATTTTCAATAAAGGTGTAAAAATCTTTTACTATTTGTTCATCAACTTCAAATTCATTAACAAGTTTTTGCGTGAAATCTTCTTTGGTGAAAGTTGATTGAATATTGTATTGAGGATTATTAAAACGAACATCTTTTAACTGAACGACATGGTCAGCAATTTCTTTGTTCCAATATTTTCGACATGTCTTCTTCATTCCAAATGGAAAACCATGAAGACTTATATCAAATACATGATCTTTATTTTTTCTATAGAACCAAGTTGCGAAACCACCAAGCTTATTATGTGCCTCTAGCAATAAAACTTTTTGCCCATCTTTGGCCAATCTATTAGCGGCAGTCATCCCGCCTAGGCCTGAGCCAATAATAATGACGTCATAGCTCTTTGTGATACGATCTTTAGCTTTATATAGCATCGTATATTCCCCTCGTATTTCAGGTACTTATATTTTATTAGGCCGACATAATAACAGAAAAGTACTCAATTAAACAATTGTAAATTCATTGAAAAACGTTGTATTTACGTATTACATATAGAGAAATTACCTTATTTTTCGAAAGTTATGGATAAAACTTCAGGTTTTGTTATTGTGCGCGACATTAAACAAAAATTGGGGACCCTAATTATGAAAAAAACTCTCACCACTGCTTACGTATTATTAATATCATTTTCAGCTTTTTCCTACGAGGGAAATAAATCAAATTATAGTAATAAAGAAATAGATAATATCGAATATTCAAAAGAGATGACTAAAGAAGCTTTAGATTTTCATGCCCTTATGGATCAAGATTTAGAGAAGTCTGTAATGGCCAATACAGCTGCTAAAATTCATGAAAAACCTAGTGATAAAGATCTTGCTAAAATTGTAGTCATCATCAACCGTGCACCAAAAGGGACTGCACCAGATGCCCAGCGAGCAAAGATATTTATTGATGGTAAGCTAGATAAGACATATATAATTTCATCTGGAAAGATTGGTCATGAATCAAGAACGGGTTATTTTAGACCTGTATATACAAATCATTTAAGATTTTATCATGAGTATTATTCAGGAAAATATGGTTCACGTATGGCCCGTGCAATATTTTATTCTGGTGGATATGCAATTCACCATACAGATGCAACTAAGAGGCTAGGTTCTAGGGCCAGTCACGGTTGTATCAGATTTCATATTGATGATATTGATAAATTAAATGCAGCTGCTAAAGAATTAGGAAGTCAAAACTATGTGTTAAGAAAATGGTCTCATGGACATCATGCTACTTGGAAAAAGAATATTCATTATAAGGGTCTTCAAAGATCTGATATAAATCCAATTGGTCGCTATACTGGTAAAATTAATTTCGCAAAAACGATTAAATCATTGGATATGGTTATTTTTGTAAAAGATGAAAGAACAGCAGATTAAAATATATAATAAAAAGGCCTTTCGAATGAAGGGCCTTTTTTAATTATTACTACTTGTCAGTTCTAGTAGTAATTGTGTGGTCTTCATTTTCTTTTGGTGGATTTGCAATCCAGTGCTCACATGCTTCTTTAACACGTTGACTTGATTTATCTTCTGGTCTTTCAGCCAAGACTTCATCAAAGCACATGATAGCTTCTTTAAATTTGCCATCGATAAATAACTGATAACCCACTTTAAATTTTTCTAAAAGACCTTGATGTTCCCAAAGGTGATGACCTTTATAAAGAACTTCATAGACCTTAACAGGTTTAGTTTTACCCTTTACTCGTACGTTATCTATGATTCTTGTAATAAATTTTGATTGATCCATTCTATCAAAACTAAACTCTGATATAAGGATCTGCGCACCATAGAACTTACAACTAGATTCAAGCCTTGCTCCAAGATTCATATTATCTCCAAGTGCAGTATAGGCAAAAATTTGATCAGATCCCATATTTCCAACGTTACATTCACCAGAGTTTAACCCTAGACCAATTTTAAATTCAGGCATTCCTTGTTCTCTAAATTCATCATTAATAGCAGGAAGTGCTTCCATCATTAACACTCCTGCATTAACAGCCTGTGTAACATGATCACCTATATCAAGAGGAGCACCCCAGAAAGCAACAATTGCATCCCCAATATATTTATCTAGTGTTCCGTTAGTAGCGAAAACAATATCAGTCATTTCCCCCATATAACGGTTAAGCGCCCTTGCTAATTCGTTAGGTGATAGTTTTTCAGAAATTGAAGTAAAATCCCTTACATCTGAGAACATACAAGTTATATCAATTCTCTCGCCACCAACTTTAAGTTTATCAGGGTGATCTAGCATATCATTTACAATGGATGGAGCTACATAACTTGAGAAGGCACCCTTAATTTGTTTTTTCTCTGCATTTGATTGGTTAAAGTTTAAAAATGTTATCCAGGAATAACTTGCTCCCATGGCAAAGAGACAGAAGAAAAGTTTTAGTTCATAACCTCTAGGTAGGAAGAATTTATAATCTATATAATAGATAATTCCAGATAGAACTAAAACAGCTAATAAATCTAGGATTGCATTATTAAAAAACATAACACCTAAAAGAACTACAAGGGCAATAGCTAAAATAATAAATGAATATTTAATCGAATCTTCTAAGTGCTCATAGAAAAATTGGTGTTGAAGCATGTGTACAACATTCATATGAACATATACCCCTGGCATCTTAGCGTCTAGGGGAGTGTTTCTTAAGTCGTGGGCTCCAGTAGCAGAAGATCCAACAAAAGCGACTTTATTGTTAAAAAATTTCTTCATTTCTGGATCATTTGGATCAGCATTGACTATTTTATGCAGTTGCATTTGTGCAAAATTTTGATCCGTACCAAGCCATCTGACCTTTGTTTCACCACGGTTATTAATGAAGATATCTTTACCTTCAAACTCCATAGTTGCAGTACCATGATTGTTTACATTTATTTTGTGAGATTTTCCTACAAACGACTCATAGGCCTTTAACCCAATAGAAGGAAAAAATAGCATATCAACATTAGATACAATTTGATAATGACGAAAGACACCATCACTATCTTCAAGCATGTTGATATATCCCATATCTGGTGCTGGACCTAATAGCTTTTTAATTGGATATGTGTGCTTTTCAACTAATTTTTTTTCAAGGCTAATTTCATCATTTGCCTGCTGAGAATCTAACATAAAATTAAATAAATCTTCAGGTACTTCTTCAAAGAATTCACTGTGAACGTCGGCACTTTGAGTGGTGTAGGCCATGATAACTTTATTTCCGGCCTTAGATTGAAAGTTGGCAATTGACTTTGCAAAAATATCATCAGGAGACTCAATACCAGCTCCACAAGTTTTCACTTCCTCGGGAAAAATAACATCGAATGCAATTATCTTTGCACCAAAGCTTTTTAAGTTATTTAACATCTTTGCCCAAACACGCCTGTCCACAGGCCAAGTTCCAAGCTTTTGTAAGGATTCATCATCGAGATTGATAAGAACTACATCCTTATTTTTTTCTTTTGGATCTATAATTTGATTGTATCTATAATCATAAAATTTATTTTCGAAAAAACTAGCATAAGACATTAAATTCTTTAATTCATAATCCGTGATTTCTCTAGAAAGGAAACTAAATACAATACTCATAATAGAGAATGTAATAATACTAATAACTCCAAATATTCTTAGGTAGCCGGAGAGTTTCTTTAACATAGAAGATCCTTTTTCTTGCTTTTTATCTGTCTTTTTGATTGTATATTTGTTAATAATATCGGACGTTTATAACTTAAAGATTAATGAATTTTGGAGAGTTTATGCTTGAGCAATACAAACAGAAATTTGCAGATCATGTTAAAGATTTACAGAATAAAATAACTGCTAGGATGCAAGAGTTAGATTCAGTATTGTCAGTTACAGAAGACAATTGGAAGCGTCAAGACCATATAGGGAATGATGGTGGAGGGGGAATTACCCGTGCTTTCGAAGGTCAAGTATTTGAGAATGCTGGAGTAAACATCTCCGAAATATATGGAAAAATAAATCCTGATTTTGCTAAAAAACTTCAAGGAGAT
>CAXGOD010000233.1:0-4550 GCA_964011245.1 uncultured Bacteriovoracaceae bacterium
ATATATCCCTGCTAGTCCAGTGACTTACGATGCAGATGTCTATGGCTCGCAAGGGGTGAGTTTTAGCTTAGATGTTACAACCAATATATTAAGCTCACTCCCAGCTCCAGCAGGAACATGGCAGTATTCATTAACACAAAAACCAGCATGGATGAGTATTGATATTTCAACGGGAGTTATTACTGGTGTTCCTACTTTACAAGGATTAGATAATTTTACAGTAGTTGCAACAGACTCAAGCGATGGTTCTAACACCTATTCAGAGGCCGTATCAATTGCAGTTAATGGAGATCCATTAAGAACTCATCAGTGGCATTTAAAAAATAATGCACAAACTAGTTTTGCTTTATCAGGAGGAATTTCTGGTAAGGATATAAATGTTTTTCCAGCATATGAGGCTGGATATGATGGAAGTGGAGTTAAGATTGCCGTCAGTGACTCTGGTGGAGAAATTAATCATGATGATCTTTATCAAAATATAATTGATGGAGCTTCAAAAGACTATACACTTACACCTCCATATCTAGGTAATCCTGTTGCAACAAGTGCGCATGGGACGGCCGTAAGTGGAATTATTGCCGCTAGGGGATGGAATAATATTGGAGTGACTGGTGTTGCACCAAAAGCTGGGGTTGCGATCTTTCAGTTTTTAGAATCATCTCAATCTTTAGCTGTTCTAATAGATCAGGCCAGTGGAGATTTTGATATTTTTAATTATTCATATGGTGATACTCTTTATTATGATACTCAATCGGATGCAGATTATGTAGATCATCTTCGTTATCAAACACAAAATGCAAGAAGTGGTAAAGGCTCATTCTTTGTTAAGGCAGCTGGAAATGAATTTCTTCAATATGATGATATTGATTCACCAAATGTTTGTGCTTCTCATAATGCGAACTTTCCATTTGAAAATGAATCACCGTTTATGCTTGTTGTAGGCGCCGTAAATGCAGATGGTGAAAGAGCAAGTTATTCAAATACCGGTAGTAATATTTGGGTAAGTGCCCCAGGAGGAGAGTATGGTTTTAATTATCCAGCTATGATAACAACTGATCTTCCAACATGTTTTAAAGGTTACGCTAAAGCAGCCCCTTTTGTTTATAATGATTTTGAATATGGTCATGCTCTTAATGATAAATGTAATTTTACAAGTACAATGAATGGAACCTCATCCGCGGCTCCTGTTGTTTCTGGTGTTATCGCACTTTTATTAGATGCTAATCCAAATCTAACTCATAGAGATGTTAAACATATATTGGCCTTAACTTCAACTCAGGTTGATTCTGGTTTTTCAAATGGTGGTTATAGTATAGATCATCCTAGTGTAAATGAATCAGGATGCCCCTCGTTAGCATTAACTAATCATACATATGAACAAGGTTGGATAACTAATGCTGCTGGTGTGAAGTTTAGTAATGCCTATGGATTTGGAATGGTAAATGTTGAAGACGCAATTGCCATGGCCACTGATTTTTCCTTAGATGATTCAACATTAAATTGGTTACCATTACCAGCGTTAACTGAAACAAATCCAGATTTTAATATTGGAGCATTTAGTAGTGGATCGATAAGTAAAAGCATACCGGACTTGTCAAATTCAAATAATACTACAACTATTGCTGGGACAACTGACACAATCACTATAACAAGTGGTTTAGATGTAGAGTCAATTCAAGTAAAGGTACAAACAACGCATACTTTTAGCGGTGACCTTGGTATCGAGTTAACGAGCCCAAGTGGGACAAAAAGTATATTAATGAATATTAATAACTCGCTTCTTATAGATGGAGATACGAACTTAAATATAACTTTAGGTAGTCATGCTTTTTATGGTGAGCCAGCTAATGGAACTTGGACGTTAAAAGTCATTGACGGACTTGCGGCTGATACGGGAACATTAACCCGTTGGGATTTAAATATTTTAGGACATTAAATATATAGGGGATGCACTTGTCATCGCAATTTATAATTTATGCAGCACTAATTCTTATTCAAGTGCTTTTTGGTATTAACTTTTCTACTAGCAAAGTTATCGTAGGTAAGTTAGATCCATTTATTTGGTCTAATGTAAGATTTCTCATTGCTGGTGTAATAATGTTAGTTTTTACATTAGCAGCTCGTCGCCCTCACCCAAAACTGACAAAAGAGTTTTTGTTGCCAATTGTTCCGTTATCATTATTAGGCATGGCCCTAGGCCAAGGATTATTTCTTTTAGGATTAAAACATACAACAAGTGTAAATGCCGCAATCATTACAACTTCAATTCCAATATTGACTTTGTTAGTAGTCGTTCTACGTAAGCAAGAATCTATAACTATTAATAAGCTTATTGGATTCTTTTTGGCCTTTGCAGGCGTTGTGTTTATCAGAGACCTCTCTCAGGTATCATTCGGTGCTGAAACATTTATTGGTGATCTGATGGTATTTTTAGGTGCCTTCTGTTTTGCACTATATTTAAGCTTTGGGAAAAAGTTTTTACTAGGCCACGATAATCTTTGGGTAACAACTTGGATGTTTATGATTAGTGGTATTTTTATGACATTAATTAATATTCCAAAGTTTTCTGATTTTGTTATGCCTGAAATGAATAATGTCTTTATTGGGAGTGCAACTTTCACTATTATAGGGGCAACGTTGATTACATACTTCTTAAATAACTGGGCACTTAAACGTGCACCAAGTGGAAATGTAGCTTTATTTATCTATCTGCAACCTGTGCTCGCTGGTGTTATAGGATGGTATTATCTTGATGAACAGATCACAACTCGTATGTTAGTCTGTAGTATGTTGATAATGAGTGGTTTGATTTGCTCTATTTTGCCAAATCTTATGGGAAAAAAAACAAACTAGAGGAATCCACCGAAAAAGAAACCTGCTGATAATCCCCACATTTTTGCACTAAAATCATCTGTTCCCCAGTAGATATAGTTAAGTTCCCAGAAAACGGTTTTACCCCAGCGTACCCATAGGTTTTGATATTGGATATTTTCAGAAGGACTTAAAAAAGCTCCACCATTGATTAGATAGTTTTCAATTCCAAAAGCATGTCGGTAGTTAAATTCAATTCCTTGGGGAAAGATGGGTTCACTTTTAGTTGGAAAGCCTTCTTCAAACTTAAAATATAAATGCTGCATTCCTAAGAGTGTTGTAATGGTAAGTTTTTTATCTAAGGGTTTGGCAATATCACTTGCGTAGTAAACACCTAGGTTATTAAAAACAGAATCTTTCCAGACTATAGCATCAAAACCACGGATTGATGTATCATTGTCTACTTTATAATTAAAATAGGCCATAAAAGCAGGAACCACTGGCTCGGTGTATTTTAAAAGATCTGTGTTTTCTGGGTCTGGATCTTGGTCATAGGTAGTCTCAAAAGAATAGGGTCCGAGTCCATAAGCTATATTTAAACGGTGAAGTCTTTTTGGGATTCGTGCTGAGATTTCAATTTCTTTTATTTCTTTTTTATGATTTATAACTTTTAATTTAACAGGACTATTACTTAGAAAGACGGCTAAATATGGCGTTTTAGAATGATCAAGTAATTTGTAGTTAGCTGAGGTCCATAAAACCTCTAGCATAGGTTTTTCTTTTCCCCACTTTCCAATACGATTCATACGACAGCCTAATGAGATAAACTCATTTTTCAAGCCTTTAACCTTTATTCCATTTCTTGAACAAGAGTAATCAATAAGAGCTGAAATTCTTTTTTTATTTTTGTTTTTCTTAGCATAAAAAGAGATATCACCGATTAGTTTTCCCTTTTTGATTATATTAATCTTATCAAATTGGAAAAGAGATACAAAAAACTCTGTATAAGCGATTCCTTTTTTATTTTGTTGCATGAGAATTGATTTGCCACGATATTGGAGAGTAAAGTCTTGAGCCTCTCCTTTGAAGTAAACAGCAATTCTGGCCCTTGGAGTCAATAATACTTCTTCAACTCTTATCCATTGAATACTGCCACGCTTAAGAACTACCTTAGATCTTATATTTTCATTTAGATTTAATTTAATCTTGAAGTCTTTAACTCTTAGTTTGATCCTAGTATCGCCAATAACAACATTACCAAAAGAGATAGGTTCTTTTTCAGCAGCATAAATCGCTGTTGTAAAAAAAATAAGAAATATTGCTAAAAGCTTAAATTGCCTTAACGCAAATTTGAATAAAGAATTTTCCTGCATCTGAACTAAATGGTACCAGTAAAACCGGGATTTTGGAATTCTGGTAAATTTTGTGGTTCTCTCCACGCATAACAGAAGGAATGGCCCTTTGTAAACTATATCCTCGGGTATTAAGTACAGCTTTTGTTTGTCCAAAAATAATATTAATAATTTCAGCGGCTCCATCTTGATTATCAATTGTGATCTCCATTTGCCCTTCATCAAGCATTTTACTAACAAGATCCTTATAAACTTGGTTAGAAAATGAAATTGCGATACTTCCACGAAAGTAAGGACTTGTAATGGCCAATGTACCACTTATATCAATATCTAAAACTTTTTCTTCATCTAAAAGATATGGCTTTGAAGCTTCAATATTATTAACTC
>CAXGOD010000234.1:0-4546 GCA_964011245.1 uncultured Bacteriovoracaceae bacterium
AGACTTGTTTGCGGAGATGTTGGTTTTGGCAAAACAGAAGTGGCCATGCGTGCTTCTTTCAAAGCTGTATTAGACAAGAAACAAGTAGCCATACTCGTACCAACAACAGTTCTAGCATTTCAGCATTACAACACTTTTATCAAACGATTTAAAGAATTTCCTGTTAATATTGAGTTTATTTCTAGGTTTAAAACGACAAAGCAGGTAAACGAAATACTCAAAAAACTAGAAGAGGGAAGAGTTGATATATTAATAGGAACTCATAAGTTACTTTCAGATAAGGTAAAGTTTAAAGATATAGGTCTTTTAATTATTGATGAGGAACAACGCTTTGGTGTTGGACACAAAGAAAAATTAAAACTTATGAAAGAAAATGTGGATAGCTTAGTTTTAACAGCAACTCCGATTCCACGTACATTACAAATGTCTTTCTTAGGTATTAAAGAATTATCTTTAATTCAAACAGCTCCTCCTAAACGTCAGTCAATAAAAACTTATATTATTAAAGAGGATGATTACACTTTAAAAACAGCTATTACAAAAGAGTTAAGCAGGGGAGGACAAGTATTTGTTGTTCACAACCGTGTACATGATATTAAAGACTATGCTGCTAAAATAAAAAAATTAGTACCAGCAGCAAAAGTTGTAGTTGCTCATGGTCAAATGCCAGAAAGAGAACTTGAAACAAAGATTAAAGAGTTTTATGAACATAAGTACGACATCTTAGTTTCAACTACAATTATTGAGTCTGGAATTGATATACCTTCAGCGAACACAATGATTATCGACAGAGCAGATACATATGGCCTTTCACAACTCCATCAATTAAGAGGAAGAATTGGGCGTTCAGATAAAAAGGCATATGCTTACTTTATAATTCCAAGTAACAGAAACCTTTCTGAAATTGCTAACAAAAGATTAAAAGCATTACAAACATATGCTGATATGGGATCTGGGTTTTCACTTGCAACATCGGATTTAGAAATTAGAGGTTCTGGAGATATTTTAGGGGCTGAACAATCCGGACATATAGCAAATATAGGTCTTGAACTTTATATGGAGTTATTGCAGGATGCAGTCTCTGAACTTCAAGGTAAGGAACAACATTTAAATAGAGATATTGAAATGCAAACCCCTTTTTCAACATCAATACCAAAGACTTATATTAGCGATCACGGACTAAGATTAAAATATTATAAGAAACTTGCTAACTGTTACGACTTTTCTCAGCTTGATGAAATTATGTCAGAAATTTCTGATCAATATGGATTACCACCAGAGCCAGTGAGAAATCTAAATTCAATATTAAAAAGTAGAATATATTTTAGTAATTTAGGTTTAACTTCAATTAAGGTTCAGTCGAAGACAATAACTTTAAATTTTAATAAGGAAGAACTTGACCTAGATGATCAGTTAAGAAGTAAAGTAATCAATTTATTCATACAAAGACCAAAGATTTATAAAATAAAACCAAATTACTCGGTTGTATGTAGTTTTAAGGAGCAGATAATCCCTGAAACTCTCATAGATTTTGCAAAATATATTGCGGAGCAACTAGAAGCATGTTAGCGTTTTTATTAGAATATATAAAAGCATAAACTTAACATAGGAATGAATAATGAAATGGATTTTATTACTTACATTAGCACTTTCAAGCGCAACAGCTTTTTCTGCTGATAAAGACCCTGTAGTAGCTGAAGTTAACGGTAAGAAAATAAAAAAATCGACGCTCTATAAGTACCATAGCCAGAATTTAAAATTTGTTAAAGCTAACAAGCAAGTAACTTTAAAAAGTTCATTGAATGATTTGATAAATAGAATTGTAGGTATTGATAAGGCTAAGAAAGCTAATCTTCATAAAGCACCCCAAGTTATTAAGAAGATGAATGATATTGTTTATCATGCTCAGATTTCAAAAGATCTTGAACCTCTACTTAAAAAGATCAAAGTAAGTGATAGTGAAGTTAAAACTTATTACAAGAAAAACCCTGAATATAGAACTGCTCAAATTCTTTATAGACTACAAGCTGTTCCAAAAAAAGAAGATGCTAAAAAGGCCCTTGATCAACAAATGGGTATATATAATGAAGTGAAGAAGAATCCTGATAATTTTATGAAAATTGCTCAAAGGTTTTCACAAACTACTACGGCTCAAATAGGTGGTGACCTAGGATATCAACCAAAATCTCGTTTAACTCCAGAGTTTTATAAAGAAATTAAGAATAAAAAAATTGGTCACATTACAAAACCTTTCAGATCTCAGTATGGCCTTCATATCGTTAAGGTACTGGGCGTTAAAAAATACAAGCAAATTGATAAAAAGATGTACAAAAAGATCATCTACGATATAAAAAGAGATAAGATTCTTGAATCTTATTTCAAGAAAGAACGTAATAAAGCTAAGATTAAAGTTTATTCTAAAAACTTAAAGTAATATAAAATGAAAATAATATTTCCTGCAATTTTCTTAATGATGTTCTCATTAACATCACAAGCAAAACTTTTAGATAAGGTAGCTGGTGTTGTTAATGATAAAACATTTACTCACTCTGAACTTAAAAGAATTAAAAAGACTATTTCCGCTAGACGCGAAATTGCTCCTTTTATTTTCACAAAGAGAAAATATTCTCTAAAAGATATTCTTAAGATTCAGCAGAACACCTATATTATAAAAGATAAATTATCTGAAATGGGTTTTGTAGTATCTGATGATAGTGTTGAATCAAGAATACTTGAAACAGAAAAAAGACTAGGTCTAAGAAGAGCTGATCTTTTAGTTTTCCTTGAGAGTAAGGGCATTAGTTTCAATGAATACTTTGAGCTTATTAGAAATGCAACTGAATTTAACATTTTTAACAGAAGAATAATTTCTCCACTTGTTAATATTACTCAACAAGAAGTTAAAAACGAATATTACAAGATAAACTCTTCAAACAAGGCCCTATCTTTCAAATACAATATTGTAGATTTCTACCTTCCACAATCTAAGGTTTTAAAAAAGGATAAAAATCGTCTTCCATACATTCTAGAAGAGTATCAAAAGACAGGTAACATCCCAGAAATCTATAAGTCTATTGAAACTACTAATCTTGGTGATGTTTCAGATGATGATTTACCAAAAGACTTGAGTACTCTTTTAAAGAAAACAAATGAAGGCTCTTTCTCAAAGCCATTTACAAAAAATAATCTAGTACATATCTTTTATCTTAAGACTAAAGACCTAACTGCTTCTCAAGACTTCTTAAAAAAGAAAGATCGAATCTATAATAAAATTTATATGAAAAGATCTAAAGTAATAACCGTTAGCTGGTTCAGCAAAGAATCTTTGAACTATTATATCCTAGAGAATATTTAAAATGATTCATATTTCTCAAGGACATGAGGAATCAATAGGGCTTGAGGTTCTATTAAAGAGTTTGTTAACTATCCCAACAAAATATTTAGACCAATTAGTATTGCATTGCTTTAAAGATACTCTAACTAAACACTTAGAAATTTTAAATATAGATCATCATGTAAATGAAGCAGAACTAAAAATTAACAATATCTCTATTCAAGTTAAGTATTTAGAAAAGAGTGATCTTAGTGAAACTCTTACAAGTTTAGATAGCGCTATCTCTGAATGTGGAAAAGGAGATGTTCTCCTAACTCTACCTAGTTCTAAAGATCAGTTTGTTAAAAATGACTTCAACAATAATGGTCACACTGAATATCTTAGAAATATCTATGATGATTCGAACTTAAGCATGGCATTTGTTGGACCTTTAAATAATGTACTTCTTTTAACTGATCACATACCTGTAAGGGAAATTGCTAATCAAATAAACACAGAACTTATTTTAAATAAAGTTTCAAAAGTTTTAGACAATATTACATCTATCAGAGAAATTAAAAGAGTAATGTTTTCAGGAATTAATCCTCATTGTGGAGAGCAAGGTCTCATGGGGGACGAAGAAAAGCATATAGAACAAGCAATTATAGTTTTAAAAGATAAGTATAAAGACGTAGAGTTTATTGGGCCTATATCCGGAGACACTCTACAGTTTTTACCTAGCAATAAGAGTGACCTCTTAGTCTATGCAGCTCACGACCAAGGATTAGCTCCCTTTAAGACAACTAATGGACTTTTAGGCATAAACGTTACCTTTGGCCTACCTTTTTTAAGAGTGAGTCCTGACCATGGTACCGCCTTCTATCTTTACGGCAAAAATGAAGCAAACTATCAGGGTATGCTTTTTGTTTTAAATAAAATTCTTAAAATTTTGACATAAAAAAAGCCCTGAATAAATCAGGGCCTCTTCTGTATTTAACTTTTAATTAAAAATTAAAGTTTACCAACAAGTGAGTTAGCAACTACGAAAGTTAAAATTACAAGTGACTCGATAAGAGCTAGAGCTAAGATCATCGGTACGAAAATCTTGTTTTGAGCACCTGGGTTTCTTGCGATCCCTTCTAATGCTGCTGCTGCTGCTTTACCTTGACCTTGTGTACGACCGTAAGCACCTATACCAATTGCGATTGCTGCCGCTAATGCGATCATTGCGTT
>CAXGOD010000235.1:0-4533 GCA_964011245.1 uncultured Bacteriovoracaceae bacterium
CACTCTCAGTAAAGCCTAGATCGGTTAACTGTCGTGAACCATAGCTCATTCGATCCTCAAAGCTTTCAACTGATTTTATTAGAGCAAAGTCTCCACCGGCCATAAAACCAATAATATTATCTTTGCCTTCCATGCGAGCAAATGTTTCAATCGCCAAAGATAATCTTCCAGTAGCACCACATCCACATAAAAATATCTTGCCACCATTTTCAGTAACTCTCTGACACTGTCTATTAAGTTCAGTAATTTCTTTTATTTTTGTTTTTAAAATATTTAATGCATCGATATCAACTTCTTTTAAAGAAGCAATTGCTTTAGACAAATCATTCTTGGAATCAGAAGATAAGTTTTTTGTTTTAGGATGGTAAGACTCAGTCGTTAACTCTCCAAGTTTAAACTCACTTGCAATTTTAATATATTGATCAAAATTAAATTCATTCATTGAGGACTATTTTATTGAAAAGTTTTAATACTGGGAAGAAAAGAAACTCAGAGCTTGAATAAAAGGAAAAAAGAAAGGGGAGCTCCTGCAATGCTCCCCCTCTTCTCTTCGGCATCCTTGCCTGTCTCGAGTAACTTCCTGTCACTCACACTTATTATTATAAACATACTTCGCACTGAAACAAAGAAGTTTTTTTGTTAGGAAACATTTTCCTGAGATAGCCTGACTATAGTTCTCGGTGAATAGTACAAAATTCATTTAATGTAAGAAGATGTTATCAAGATTAACTTTACTAGCGTAAATGTTGAAAAAGCATTACAATTAGCTTTATACAGATAAGCATTTAAAATCAGGGGAATATTAGGGTGTTTAAGTCAGTTTTAAGCAAATATTTTGGTGAAAAACAATATTTAAAGATAAAAACATTTACCTACTATGTTCCTTCACCTCCAGATAGAAAAACTGGTTATCAAGAAAAAGAATTTGATCAAATCACCTCTTACTTAATAGGAAAAAACTTCGATATCATCGACTATAAAATGCAAGCTTGTGCAAATGAGAAGAGCTCTGGAGTATGGATCTTGTGTATCTTAGGTGCAAAAACAAAAGAAGCTGCCAAATTGGAGTTAGATATAGATTACAATTCAATTATTCACAATAACGAGCAACCAATAAAAATGGATCCGAGTATAGAGCATGATCACTAATAATTTTTTTGCTTTTATATTTTTGTTTATCCTTTCAGGTTGTTCTCTATTTATTAATGGGATAGATGATGATATCTTAAATGAAGAAGCTGAATCATATAAAAGACCAAAAGAAGTTGCGACATTCTGCAAAAAGCCATCTTCATTCTCACTAATGAGTGAGAATAATAGAAATCAAAAAATTTTTAAATCATTCTTAGAAGAAAACAAATCTAAAAAATTTACTTATGCGGACAAAGTAGCTCTCTGGTCACTAGTACAGATGAATATTAGGCCTGACTTATCATCTCCAAGCTCGAAGATGCAGTTTTTTATCAAAGTGAACAATAGAACTCACTTTTATCATGTTTACTCTAAGGATAAAAGTAGTTCATCCCCCTACCTACATGCCCTTGATTTAGTTCTTAAAAAATATCGTGGAAATCATAGTCTACTTGACCTTGCAAAAATAATTGATAACCATTATCCAAATCAATTTTATGTCACCAAGAGGTTTGCTGAATTCTTAAGTAGTAATAAGAATAAAATTAGTCAAAGCAAACAGCTAAAAAGACTTTATATTCGTGGTGATGAAACCCTTAAAAGAAATGAGAGGATAAGAAAACAAAGAATCACAACTTTAGTGTCTCACTACCTTAGAACAAAGAATAAGGCTAACTACGCTGTAAGTAACTACCTATTTTCATACAAAAGAAATAATCACATCAATGCTGAATGTAATTATGATATGGGCTTATATAGCAGCTCTATCTATCTAATTCACAAAAAAGTGATTAAATCAAACTCATTTGGCCTTCGATATGACAACAACCTATTTATGGCCGACTCAACACAAGCTCTTAATAAGCTTACTACCGTAAACAAAACAATTTATTTTAATGGGGAGTCACAAACTCGCTCCCCTGCAATGTGTAAGTTCTCCTTACCCCTTAATAAATCTTGGTATCTTTGGTTAATGTCTTCTCAAAGTAGAGACCCTGGTCAACACCTCTTTCACCTTATTGAGTATGGTTTACAAGATATGAATAAAATTTCTCAGATTGATAGTCTACTTAGATTCTCAAGACATTTATTTCTGAAGAGTCCTATAAGACTTATTCTTGAATCAGAAAGAAGTAATCAAACTCAGTTAAATGAACTTTTAAAACTCAACATGCCCATTTATAATGCTGATAAGCTTGCAAGAATTTGGGGACAGTACAACTCTAAAAAGGAGAAGAGCTTTCTCATCGACCAGAGAAGACAAGGTAATTTAACATGTCGCTAAAAACTCTTAGTATCTTTGGTGTAGCAAGCTCCAAAACAACAAACCTCTCTTACACAGCTGAACAAGACACAATGAACCTCCTAATCTTCTTACAAGAAAATGATATTCCCATTGCAAGTAGCTGCAAAGGAAGGGCCGCGTGCCATAGATGTAAATTAAACGGAGATCACCTAGCTTGTGAATTTACGCTTTCTGAATTTGTAGAGAAGTTTGATAATAAATTATCTATAGATTATTTATAATAACTATAGCTGCGCTAAAGTTAATAATTCATTTAAAATATCTTGCTGAGATATTATGCCCACAGCATGTCCCATAGAATTTACAACATGAAGACTATGATACTTAGTTTTATGTAGGGCCTTAATAGCAGAGGTCAAAGTCTCATCCATTCTAATAGAAACCACTTTTTTATTAAACATCACAGAGTCATTTAAATCACGAGTAGCTGCCTGAAGAATAAGATCGTACCCAGTTACAATCCCAATCATGCGATCATTCGCATCAATGACTGGAGCTCCTGTTATCCTATGCTCTCTAAACATATTTATAACAGCCTTAATTGAGCTTCCCTTAGCGACTTTTAAGACCCCTTTTGTCATAAATTTATGAACAGGAGTCTTTGCTAGGTTTCTTTGCTCTGCATACTCTAAAATTTGTTTTTCATTATCTTCCATCATAATTTGGCTAAAAAAAAGGAGTGCTTAATTGCACTCCTTTATTATAAATCAATTTTTTAAATATTAGTATGCTTGAGATTGACCTTTTCCGTTTATCATAAACTTCTTAGTAGATCTTGACTCTTTAATTACCGTTTTAATTGTGTAGTTAATTTCCAAAACTGCTGCAGCTACTGGATTTGTTGTTGTTCCTTGGTTAAAGATAGATTGAACCTTCATAGAAGCGTCTAGGTTATATCCCCATGCTACATCAACTTGCGTTGGAGAAACTTCAGCACCAGTGATATAGGCACCTTTACCGTTGTATTTACCACCGTAAGTATACATTAACATAAAATCAAAAGAGATAACGTTCATACCAAAACCGTTTTTAGCAGAAACTCTATATTTTTGAGCTTTTGGCATTTTCCAGTTCTCTAGCATAAATGCATCAACCATTTGACCTTTTTCATCTTTGGGAAGGATGCTTAAAGGAACAGACTCACCAACTGTAACAACTGGTTTACCAGCTTCGATGATTTTGTAAACTTCTTTACCAAAAGCGATGATTTCACGAGCAACCATAATGTACTCGCCAATTCCGCCTTTGTTTCTTGATTTAACTTGAGAGTTTGCAGGAACTACAAATTTGATGTTCTCTACTTTTTTTGTAATTTCATAACCTAGTGCGTCTTCAGAAACCTCTAAGATCTCTACTGATTCAATCGTGTTGTACTCTGTAGAGTAAACGTCAACTGCGTAAGCGTTAAGTGTTAGTAATGACATAATAAAAGTTGTAACTAATTGTAATTTCATAGTTTTCCCCCTAAGTAGAACTAGTAATGTTCTCGTTGGGGATTTCTATCCAATACTGACCGGAACCGTCAAGAAATTTATATGAAAAAATTACTAACTATTTCTTACACAGCCTAATGTGTCATAAATGACTGAAAAACCGAGTTTTTCCTTGATTTTTAGATATTTAAGGGATAACTTGCTGCTCATAACAAATAAGTACAGCTTATACGAAGTATTACTTCTACTAATAATTTGGGGTTTTTATGAAATTTTTGGTTTTAATATTATTATTTGTTCTTTCAACTTCTGCTTTAGCAAAGTTAAAAGTTGCATCATATAATATTAGAAATTTTGATTATGATGAGAGATCTAGAGTTTCAACAAACAAAGATCACCTCTTTACTACAATCAATCAAATGTCTCCAGACTTCATGGCCGTACAAGAAATTAATAGAGCACAAATCTTTACTCGCTTTATCAAAAAACATTTTGGAAAGAAATACGGAGTTGCTCTAAGTAAGTGTGGCGGTGCACACGGACAAAAGCTTGGTTTCGTATATAACAAAAGTAAATTCAGACTAATCGGTTTTAAAGAAGATCTAAGAGTTTCAAACCCAGCTCAGCAACATAGGCAAGCTTGCAACCATGGTTCTAGACCAC
>CAXGOD010000236.1:0-4520 GCA_964011245.1 uncultured Bacteriovoracaceae bacterium
ACCCATCTATAATTTGATTAACTTCTGTAAGAGTTTTTGAACGACCAAATCTTTTATAAAGTGCAGTAACTTTTTTTCTTAATTGGTTTTTATCACTTTCTTTAAGATCTTTAATTTTTTGTTTTGTATGTTCTTCAAGTGTCTGAGCTTTACCTTTGTTCTTTAGAACTTTAAAGGCCAACTTAAAGCTAGCCATATTAAAGCTATTCATTAAGATCTCGGAGTCATCTGCCTGAATAAGCTTTTCAATTTCTTCATTAAGAGCATCTTTACAAAACTGTCGATCTACTGAGAAATCATCTGCAGCTTCTTTTTCAGTATCTGATAAGATTGAACTTGGACCTAAACCAAACCCATTGGCACGAAGACTCGAGACCTGAAAGCAAAATAGAAATAGAGATATGAACAAAGTTATTCTCATAGTAACCTACTCGGCTATTATACCATATTACTTAACTTCTTCAGAAGCTATATTACTGTAATTACTTAAAACTTTATATTTGCCATTGTGTTTTCAAGGTCCTATAAATCTCTCCATGGATTCAAAATCAAGATTTGATGGTATAACCAGACTCTATGGAGAAACGGGAGCAACAGCTCTTACCGGCGCACATGTCTTAATTGTGGGCCTTGGTGGTGTAGGGACTTGGGCTGCAGAAGCAATTGCAAGAAGTGGAATTGGAGAAATAACTTTAATAGACATGGATGAAATTTGTATCAGCAATACAAACAGACAAATACATGCTCACGATGGCAACTATGGAAAAATGAAAGTTGATGCACTCAAAGAACGTATCTTGCTTATAAATCCTGATTGCAAAGTAAATGCTGTTGTAGACTTTTTTACAAAAGATAATGTAGAGGAGATTCTAAAGCAACCCTATGATTATGTTATCGATTCCATCGATTCAATTAGAAATAAATGCTTATTAATTTCACAATGTAAAAGCAGAAATATTCCAATCATCACAATTGGTGGAGCTGGTGGAAAATCAGACCCGACTCAAGTCTTACTTACTGATTTAAATAGAACTTATAATGATAAACTCCTGCTAGTAGTTAGAAATAACCTAAAACGTTTCTATAATTTCACTAAACATAGAAAACAAAAATACCATGTAGCTTGTATATTCTCCTCTGAGGATGCCGTTATGCCAGAACAAGCTTGCAATGCTAGTAATCTAAATTGTGCAACAGGATTCGGATCCATTACTCACGTAACTGGGCAATTCGGATTTATGGCCGCAGGTCATGTTATAAACTCAATAGTTGTGAAATCACGTGAGTAAAATTATTGATATTCACTGTCACCATAAAATTGATGACCCAAAGATCATAGAGATCCTAGTCGCGGATACAGAATCTTTATTCTTGTCGCCACCTCTAACAGAAGGACCTATTTGTGTAGGTCTTCATCCTTGGCAAATTGATAATGTCTCATATGAAAGATTTAATACTTTGTTTAAAAAATATTTAAACCATCCTGACTTCTTTGCTCTTGGAGAAATTGGTCTCGATAAAGCATGCGAAACTATGTTTGATAAACAAATTGAAGTTTTTAACAAACAGCTGGTCACTGCCACAAGCTTAAAAATACCAAGGATTGTTATTCATAGTGTAAAAGCTCACTCTGAAATATTAAACTCATTAAAAGTGAATAAAGTTAAAAGTAAATTATTGATCCATGACTTCTATGGAAATATAGAAACTGCTAAGCAGTATTTAAGATTTGATAGCTTCTTTTCTTTTGGTCATAAACTATTTAAAAATTCAAATGCTCAAAAGGTTATTTCAGAGCTACCTATCCATAGAATTTTTTTAGAAACTGATGATCAGCTTGATTATAATATTTTTGAAGTCTATGACCAAGCTGCTAAACTTTTGAATTTGGATCTACAGACTCTAAAAGACCAGCTTTTTAAGAATTATCAAATGTTTAGTGCGGAGTAATTCCAATGACTTATAGCTTTTTTCTACTAGTATTTATTACACAGAATATGTCCTTTTATTCTTCTAAATGCTACTTAAATATTATGAGATTATTGATATTAACCTTGCTTTTTTCAGGCTCACTTTTAGCTTCTGAGAACCTCTCCAAACTTAAAAAAGTTAAGACATTAACTCGTTTTGCATTTGGTTCTTGTAATAAAGAGTGGAAAGAACAGCCATTATGGAAGCATATCACTGCTGACTCTCCACAGCTTTTCTTATGGGGTGGAGATAATATCTATGGTGATAAAAAACCTAATAAAGATAACCTTATGCTTAAATATATCATTCAAAATAATAATGCTGATTACAAAAGTCTAAAATCCACAACCCCTATCATAGGAATATGGGATGATCATGATTACGGAGACAATAACGGTAATGACTCTTATGCTGGAAAGTATATATCCCAACAACTCTTACTAGACTTTCTAGAAGAGCCAAAAGATTCTGCACGTAGAACCCAAGAAGGTATTTATACCAGCTACACTTTTGGTGGTGGTCAACAGCAAGTAAAGTTTATTCTTCTAGATAATCGCTTTCACTTAACTGAAGATGGGAATTCAACTCCAAACATACTCGGAAAAAAACAATGGCAATGGTTAGAAAGAGAGTTAAAAACATCAGCGGCTAAGATAAATTTTATTGTTAGTGGAATACCTGTTCTTCCAAATAAAATGATTCGAACAGAAGAATGGGCAGATTATCCAAAAGAAAAAGAAAAACTTTTATCCATGGTTCGTAAGCACAATACTTCAGGAGTAATTTTCTTAAGTGGTGACAAACACTTTAGTGCAATCACGAACAACCATGGATTTTATGAAATCATGAGTAGCGGACTAACCCACAGAACAAATCACGTTCTTGTTCCATGGCTGAAGAAAAGATTTCCAAAAAGTTATTATAAACTAAATTATGGGCTCATAAATATTCACTGGGGTGCAAATCCAACTATAGATATAAAAATTAAAGGACGAAGTGGAGTCGCTCTACAACAAAAGCTAATACTTCTTAATAAAAGCTTGACACCAATAATTGACTAATCCATTTTCACACAAAAAACATTTAACTTCCTCATTGAGCTAAATGATAAATATGTTTATCATTATATCTAGCTATATATCTAAGGATTAAACTTGAGTTCAGAAAAAATTGAAAAGTTACTTGTTGAGCATCAAATGAATTTTTTAAAGAATTTAGAAGTTGTACTTTCTGGCTTTATTCATGACCTAAATAACTCAGCTGCAGTTATTTCAGGTCAGTCATCTATAATGAAAACCTTAGTCGAAATGAACAAGATGAATGATGAGAAAACACTTAAGGGATCAATCAAAATATTGAACTCGACCAAAAAGATGGCAGTAATAATTCAAGGCCTTCGGGATTTTTATAAACCAACAACTCTTGATAACACTAATGCAAATATAAAACTATCAATAGATACGATTTATAAACTATCTATTCCGAAGATTTATAGAAATGATCTTGAGGTTGAATTCAAAGCTTTTGAAGAAGAGAAAAATGTTGTTTGTGTTGGTAACCCACTAATACTGAACCTCCTCTTTTGGAATATCCATTATTTGTTTCTTGATACATTGGAAAAGAATACAGGTTTTTCACTAAATCTCAGTTGTACTAATTCTGAGAAGGAAGCCGTAATTATATATAGCTTCAACAATGGTGAACTCGCAAGCAATTACCTTGAAACATCAGATATGATAGCTGCGAAATCTTTTGCAAAAGCGATTGGAGGAGAAATAGAATCCTCCTCTCCTAAGTCATTATCTATAAGACTTAAACTTATTGATTAATTTTATGCATTCCCTTTACAAAAGTATGCATTAAAAGATTTAATTGGTGATAAACTATTTTAAGTCTTTCAAACTCTTCACGTTGAAGTTTATGTCTTTCGTTTAAAACTTTATGTTCAACGTTAATCCCTTTTACATCAATATGATCCTCGATAGATTTATCATGTTGCTTAATATGAAACTCTTCTTTAGAGACCTCATCTTTAAAAGAGTTAAGTCTTTGAGTATAAGCCTTTAAACTTAATGCAACTTCATTAAGAACTTCATCAAACTCAGTTAAATCTTTACACCATAAGTTAACATCATCCATCCAGTTCTGATGATCATGATGCCACCAGTCATGTTGCGAATGCATTACAAAATCTTCTGTATGCGTCATAAACACTCCTTTGTTTAGTTAATTTGAACCTTTTTGAGCTTTATTGCCTATGATATATCAGAAAATGAATTATTTAGGGGTCTTGATAGAATCATCTTTACATTATTTCAATAATTTAATAAAAATATACCTTCATATAAACTTTATGGGAGGACGCACAATGGGTGCTGGTAGAAAAAAAACAACTCTTAAAATGAGTAGAAAAAAAGCGCAAGCTAAATTAAAAGCAAGAATTCAAAAAAGAATCGACGCTGCTAAAAAATAATTAAAGGAGTCTAAGAGCTCCTTTAATTTTTTGTATCTATGAAATCAATTGCCTTTATTGATCCCTTCGGACAAAC
>CAXGOD010000237.1:0-4513 GCA_964011245.1 uncultured Bacteriovoracaceae bacterium
TAACTCACTTGGCGTCAATGGCAGAGGTATTAGATCCTGACATAAAACTATGGTACGCCTGTAAGGCAAATCCAATGTCGGGAATTTTAAAAGTCCTTCGTAATTTAAACTTTGGGATTGATTTTGCTAGCCTTGGTGAACTTCACCAAATTCTAAATACAGGTGTTAAACCTAATGAAACAATTGCTACCGGTCCAGCGAAATCAAAAATATATTTAGAAAATATTGTTAAAGCAGGTGTTGAGAATATTGTTCTTGAGAGTCTAAACCAAGTTATTTGGCTAAATGAAGTATGCCAAGAACAAAACACTCATGTTGATGCCCTTTTAAGAATTCAACTTGATTGGGAAGAAGGAAGCTCTGTATTAGGAGGAGACTCAATAACTCCTTTTGGTTTAAATGAATCCGAGTGGTTAAAACTAAATACAAATGATTATAAAAATATTAACTTCAAAGGTTTCCATATTTTCCAATGGGGAAATATTCTAGATACTGAACGTCTTGGTATGATTTGGGAAAGATCCATTAAAGCATCGTTAGATTTGGCCGATAAATTAAACATCTCTATGGAGATTATCGATCTTGGCGGCGGCCTTGGCATCCCTTATGATCTAATAAGTTCAAACCTAAGTTTTAAAGAAGTTCATGAAGTTCTTGTGGGACTAAAAAACAAATATAAACTTAAAAAGGTCTGGATGGAGCTGGGTCGATATGCCGTCGCCGACTGTGGACAGTACTTTACTAAAATCACTGATATCAAAACTGTTAGAGGTAAAAACCTCATCGTTACAGAAGGCGGAATAAATCATATAGCAAGACCCGCATTAACTGGACAAGCTTTTCCATGCTCTACTTTTTTAAATTCAAACCAAGAGTCAAAGGAATTTAATGTGCATGGCCCACTATGTACAGCACTAGACTTTTTAGGAACATTTGAACTTTCAGATGATGTACAAGTTGGTGATTGGTTGGTCTTTCATAAAGCTGGAGCCTACGGTTTTACTGAATCAATGCCATACTTTCTATGTCATGAATTACCAGGAGAAGTCATTAAGTATAAAGATGATATAATGATACCTCGCCCACCAAAAACAAGTTATGAATGGATGATTTAATGAATTGGTCTAAAGAAATAATACCCATTAAACAATTAGCAACTGGAGAGCAACTTAGTATTACAGCTCATACTCTTTCTGGAACCGATGGGCCACATATACATATTCAAGCTAGTGTTCATGGAGCAGAACTACAAGGTAATGCCGTTATTTTGCAACTCATGGATTATTTACAAAAAACGACTCTGCATGGTTCTATTACTTTTATTCCCCTAGCAAACCCATTCGCCACAAATAATAAGCATGGAACATATACATACGGAAGATATAACCCTGTAACAGGCCATAACTGGAATAGAAACTATATAGATATTATTAAAACTACAAAAACTGACTTAACTACTTTCTGTGAAGAAAATTTTGACCTTCCTTGGCATGAGTTAAAGTTAAAGTATAAAACATTACTCCAAGACTTAATTGATTCATACGCTCAAAAGATAACGGCAAAGAAAACCTTAAATGATAATAATAAGCTAAACTTAGTCCTTCAAAAACTTGCTGTAAAAGCAGATGGAATTTTAGACCTACACACAGGTCCTACAGCGACACGCTACTTATATTCTGCAGAGTTTGAAGAAGAGGCCTCAAAATATCTACTATTTAAAAACGTCTTAGTTATCCCCCATTCTTTTGATGGAGCTATGGATGAGGCTTCTTTTATGCCATGGATGTATTTGATTCAGAAGATGAAATCACTTGGACGAAATATTACATGTGATGTTGAATCATTTACATTAGAATTTGGAAGTGAAGAAACATTTTGCATGGATAATGCCCAAAAAGATGTTGAAAGTATTCTAAACTATCTTCGCTATAAAGGTATGCTTGAGCAATCTCTTCAGGAAGGAATAGCTCATTACGCAAAACTTGAAAACTATCAAACAATCTTCTCTCCTTCTGGCGGATTAGTTGATTACCGCGTAAAACCTGGGGATCACTATAAAAAAGATGAAATACTAGCAAATATTTATCAGCTTAAAGATTTAAATCCAAAAGATCCTATAGGTTCTACTGTGACTCCAGTTTTGGCCCTAAATGATGGAATTGTTATAAATCGCTGTCCTTCGAGTGCTGTCCATGAAGGAATGGAATTATTGCAAATTATGAGTCATACTTACTGTAAGTAGGTATGACAAATTTTGAAAATTATGAGTCATACTTATTCCAAGTAAGGAATTAAATATGAATTCAATCTCAAAAAGAGCTAGTGCTTTAATTGCTAATCCCAGCCCTATAGTTGTAGGTCATCTAAAATGTGTAGATGATCCCTTCACCTTAGATAATAAGAATGGTTTTTTAAACTTTGGCATTGCCCAAAATCATCTCATGCAAAAAGAAATTGTTAACTTTATAGATTCAAATCATTTTTTTAATAACAGCGATATTCATTATAACCCTGGCTTTGGAAAAGAGTCTCTTCGAGTTGCATTTTCACATTTCTCTGAGAAGTTTTTAAGTGTATCAAATATGGATGCTAATAATATTACAGTTCAAACAGGAGTAAGTTCTTTATGTGAATCCCTTGCCTACTGTTTGTTTGACGAAGGAGATACACTCCTTATGCCAGCTCCATATTACTCTGGGTTTATCTATGACTTTGCAAGGCGTTTTAAGGTCAATATAGAGCTTGTGGACCTTGAGCCTAAAAATGGATTTAAGCATAATTTAGATGATTTTATTGAGCATATTGAAAAGACTAATCCCAAGGCCGTTCTTATAACACATCCCTATAACCCAACTGGTGAATCATTAAAAGAATCTTTTTATGGGCCAATTATTGAGTTATGTAAAAAGAGAAATATTCATATTATTTCAGATGAAGTTTATGCTTTATCTAGGTTAGACGGAAGTTCTCATTATTCTCTTTTAAATTACGATTATGAGAATATACATTTTCTTTATGGAATGGCCAAAGACTTTACTCTGGCAGGTCTTAAAGTGGGCTTCTTTTATACAAGAAACCTAGATCTTTCAAAAGCAATGCAGTCTGTTTCTTACTTTCATACAACAAGCACGCAGACCCAGAATACTATTGAACTTTTACTAAAGGATCATGATTTTATCCAAAGCTTTGTAACAAGAAACCAAAGTAGAATTAAATCAACTTATGAAAAGCTTTTAAATGCTCTACCATGGCTTAAACATACAAAACCTGATGCAGGAATTTTCTTTCTTGCTGATTTTAGTCATTTGTTAAAGGAAAATACAGAACAAGGTGAATTAGATCTTTATAATTATTTTATTAACGAGTTAAAAATAAATATGACACCTGGCTCTGCTATGGGATTAAAAAAGTATGGTGTTTTTAGATTATGTTTTGCCAAGGAAGAAAGTCATGTGGAAGAGTTTATATCTCGTCTTAGCTCTATTAAGCTTTAATGCAAGAGCCAAGGTAGACCCGAATATTAAATGGGCAATACACTTTATAAGTTATATTGGTTCTGATTATTCAATTGCGGTCAAAGATAAAAAAATTGTCAATCAGGCTGAATACCAAGTGATCTAGAACTAACAAATGAGTGTATAAAAACTTAAAAATAAATGGAAGAAAAGTTCATCAACGCCCCAAAAGCTTCTGCATAAACTAAAATAAATGATTCAAAAGAAAGCTTCTTCAAAAGAGATATTAAAACTTACAAGTCAAATTCAAAAATAAATTATTCAGTTTCATAAAGTTAGAGCAATTCCTAATGTAATTCTTGAGTTGAGTCTTGGAAAAGGGCTGTACAAAGAAAAGAACTTTAGCCCTTAGCTCACTAAATCGGGAGTCTTACTTATGGAGGGACTAAATCATATAATAAATCGGAACTAATAAAGAGAGATAACTTAATTAATATTAATCACTTATCGGCATACTCAGATAAAGACTTACAAGATCATCTAAGCAAAAAGAAAAATAGCAAACACTTAATAAAAATGCTGAGGACTGCTGAACCAGAGTCACTAGAGTATGTATATTTTAAGCAACAAACTATAAAATACCTTAAGCAACTTTCAAGGGAAATCTAAACACGAAACGACACAAAACAAAAGAGCTTTACAAAAAAGCATATACCTAGAGTTTTGAATATATAGAGCATTCCCTTAATATGAAATATGGAAAACTCGGAATTAAACTAGAGAAAAAAATGCACCAAATTAAGACAATGCTTGATAAAAAAAACCGAGCCTGCGAAAATTGAAACCATAGTTAGAGGTTTGATTGAGCTGCTAGAACCTTTGTAACAAAGCTAGTTTTAAAGCGAGTGCAAAAAAGATTATTGTCGCACTAATATTTATATACTTAGCAAAAATCGGTTTATGTCTTAGGACTGCTCCTACTACCCCTGCATAATACGAAAGTGTTCCAAAAATAAAAATTACTAGTAGAATAAAGATCCCACCTAGAATAAGCATCT
>CAXGOD010000238.1:0-4511 GCA_964011245.1 uncultured Bacteriovoracaceae bacterium
CTGTCATCTCTTATAAAGTAGTTTTAAGTATATGTAATTACATATGAAGGACCGATATAGGACCTGTGGAATATCTAAATTATTGTCTTTGCATATAATCATTTATGTTATTTACATCTCGAGAAGTATTATCAGAAAAACGAGAATCATTTAATCTCGTCAACGCATCATAAAAATATAATCCATCCTTAGCGATAGTCGTTGATTTAACATGCCACTTATACAAAGGAATATTTTTTTCTTTTGCATAGAATTCAGCAAGAAGGGTTTTACCAGTACCTGGCTCCCCTTTTATTAGTAATGGTCTTTTTGTAATCTCAGATATTTTGATGGCCTCTGAGAGCTCGTTAGATAATACGTAATCCATACCTCTACCTTGTTAATGTTAGGTAGAAATATTAAATGCCTTTAGCTGCTTATTGGCCAGTTTTTTTGCTTTGGCACGTATTTGATGAAGCTTCATTTCATTCTTGGGATCTGTTACATAAATAGTTTTAATGACATACTTATCTTTCCATACATTCATCACGCGAATCTTCGAAAATGGAACCTTTGCATCATTTTTAAAACCAAACTCTTCAAAAGCAATAAATTGCCCTTTAGGTGATTTCCCTAGTGTCTTAACTCGAATCAAATTCTTAGCATTTGCTGAAAGTGACCCCAATAGAAATAAACTTAATACAACAGATTTCATTCTTTCTCCTTATCCACCCTTTATAAAGCAACCTTGATGCCAAATACACTCTATTCGCCTCTTGTATTTTCGATCGGTTACGTACTTGGATTAAAAAATACTGAAGATAAATAAAGAATATGCACATTTTTTAAACATATTGGCATTTTTTGCCGATAGGACTTTTAATGAAAATAACAAAGCGTATTTTATTTATTCTCTCTCTAACTTTATTTACCTTTGGTTCGGTTGCGGCCTATGAAGGTGATATCTACGAGCAAAGACTAAACTCTTTGATTGAAAAAGGCGTTATTTCAGAAAAAGAAGCCCAGTCTCAACTTGCACAAATAAATTCTATAAACCAACAGAGTTTTCACCGCCAGGTCAGAGGTGTTGCCAGCAAGATAAAAGAAACTAAAGTATACGAAATAGTAAATGAACCCCTTGAAATTCCATCACATTAGTTCTAAATAAAATCTAAGATTAAATTAACAAAGGTCAGAAAATGAACAAAAAAGAATATGAAGATCTTATTCACATGGTCCCTGATTTTCCAAAACCAGGTGTCATATTCAAAGACTTTTCCCCCCTACTAAAGCATAAACTACCAGAGATAACTGCTGATATGGGAAAAGATATTAATTGGGATGAGGTAGACGTCGTTTTAGGGATTGAATCTCGTGGTTTCATTCTGGGTTCGGCTCTAGCTTTGAAATTTAACAAAGGCTTTGTTCCTGTTCGTAAAAAAGGCAAACTTCCTCCACCAATTGTTGCTGAATCATATGATCTTGAATATGGATCAGATACTTTAGAAATGAGAGAGAACGATGAAAAGTTAAGAGCTATCATTGTAGATGATGTTATTGCTACAGGTGGAACTCTAAAAGCGACAATTAAGCTTTGTGAGAAAAATAATTTTGAAGTTAAAGGTGTAAGTGCACTGATAGATTTAAAGTTTTTAAATAACTTGAGTGAATCAGAATACCATATCCACACAGTTCTTAATTACGAGTAATAAGCTAGGTCTTTACGACCTAGCCCCTTCTTCAAAACAGACAAAAACTGCCTCCTACTTTTAATTTTTGCTATCAATTATTCTATATACATATGAAATTATTCATTTTGTTATTAATCGCTTTCCCTTTTAGCGCTCACAGTCTTGAGTACAATGATGTATTGCCAAAAGTTAACGTCATAAAGTCCTACAACAATAATTTTTTAGTAGTTAATCGAGGCCTTGAAGATGGGATCTTTAAAGGTGATCATATCAAACTCACAAATACTAATGGCTATATTGCTAGAGCTATTTGTATAAAAGCAAGTATGCTTATTTCTCATTGGAAAGTATATCGTGTCGTTAATCCGGATCTTTTAAGTTATGACGATGACTATAAGTTACGTTCAATGAATCAAAGTAAAATACCTGAAGACCTTGAGGAATTTAAAACTGCTGACTTTGATGATCGTTTTAATGATATTAGTGATGCTGATGTCAAAAAGCCCGTTAAAATGCAACAGAGCAGAATAGTTAAATTTGACTTATCAACCGATACTAAAAAAGATCCTATCCTTGAAAAGGAAGGTATGGATGAAACTGATGAGTTTATGGATAGAAACTTTGATGCTGAAAAATTTAAAGAAGACTTCACAAACTATAACGTCACTCTTTCTATGGCGCCTATTAGCTGGCAAAGAGAAAATGATCAGAAGTCTATTAACTATGGAATTCAAATTCAAAACCAAGGTGAAAAGTATGAGTTTAGCCTAAGCTTAGCTAAAACTGATACAAAAACCGTTGATGCTTATACTAAACAAGAACTTACATCTGAATCAACTGAAGCAAGCATGATTTTCGATATTAATCGAATTACAAAATCATTATCTTATTTTATGTTCTTAAGTTATAACCAAGCTAAAGAGGGAGAAATATTTTCTCCAAGAAAACAAGTTCAAGGTGGTATTCTTGGCCTCAAATATCACATTTCAGAAGAAGGCGATATCGTTAAAAAGTTTGATATAAGTTATATTACAATTATTGATTACCTCGAGAATGATGATCCATTTGAAGAAGACGTATTCGATCAATTTGGTAACTATGTTGATACAGTTAGTGGTGTTAGAATTAATACCACAAGAAAATCAAGGCATTCATTCAGATTAAGACTTAATACTCAGCTCTCAGATACTTTAGCTTTTAATACTCAGCTTTGGTACAAACCGGTTATGTTCCTCGATACTCAAAAGATCGATTGGTTAGACACTCAAACTGAGTGGACTTCAAGTCTTGAATGGAGTGTTTCTGAAAAGTTATCAGCTAGTTTTGAGCATGTTTATACATACGATATTATAAATCAAAGAGAATATGGAAACGATCCAATGAACCAAACAAATGCCTTAAACCTTAACTATGTATTTGATATTTAATAGAAAGATTCTTGATCAAATAACTCTTCCTAATAACATTTAACATAAAGTTTCAATCTTTACCTCCGATAAGAAGATAGGGATGTAAGATGAATTTTTTTGAATTTTTAAAAGAAAGAGTTAGTTATATGTACTCCTTTATGGGTGGAATAGGGCTGTTTTTTCTAAAATTCTTATCTTTAAGTGTTCTTATTAACCTTACAGACTTTGAAAATTATCCCCAAGTTCTATTGGCCAGTGGACTTTTTATTTTTGCTTTTAGTAGAATAAATAAGTTTTTTTCCCATGGTCATCTATTAAATTTATTTTACCTTGCTGGAGCCGCTACATATCTTTTTCTAGGTCCAGAAGTGCTCTTCGATGACTTTGATGGCTGGAGCTTTTATATTTGTGCTGCTGGGTCATTTTCTTTTTTTATATCACTAACTCAATACTCAGAGCTCATTTTAAAAGATGTAACTTTTAATACAAATAAGTCTATAAAGAACTCTAAGCTTATTAATAAGCTTATCTTCTTTGAAGAAATAGGCCTTTTAATTGCTGCGGCAGTTATGCTTGCGACAAAGGATGTTCTTGATCTAAACTCATTTATTTCAGCAGGGCTAATTCCTCTTGCTCTGATCCTTCTTATCGCCCCTTTTATAGCTAAAAGTGAAAAGAAAGAGAAGTCTCAATCCGGAAAGGACTCAGCTGGTGATAGTGTTATCAACGCAATATCTAAGCATTCATTTGTTGTTTATGCCATTTTACTAGTTTCATCTATATTCCTTCTAAAGCAATTATATAGCTACGGGGCTTATGTTGGTTTTAAACAACTAGAGTCTTCTGGTAATGATTTCACTACAGTCTTTTCAATCCTTAATATTGCACAGACATGTTTAATCTTTTTAGTTTTAGGTGTTAAAATTTTCTTACAAAGAAATAATGTTTCATGGAATAGTGGTGTAAAGCTTTTCCTAAATTTTCAATTTTTTGTATTTTCTGCACTTGTCCTAGTTGCATCACCTCTACTTTTGGTATCAGCTTCTTCTCTTAGAAAAGTATTAACTCATACTGTTTTAAATGAATCGTTCAAGCTCTTACATATAAATTATCCAAATAAAGTTAAAAATGAAATTCAACATATGGCAAATAGCTATGCAAGTGTAATTTCATATCTAGTTGTTGCTGGATTCGCATTCGCAATCTCAAAGAATGTTATTGGGGTACAATATATTTGGGGTTTTGCTTTTGCAGTTACTGGCGCGGCTGTATATTTTAGAAAAAAGTTATTCTCGTCATTAGTCGAATTTCAAATATCCAACCTTTTACAAAAAAATGTTTATGAGGCCGTTAATTCTTGTTACTGTCTAGCTCATAAAGAAGCATCACTATATGCACCAACACTTGGAAGTCTCTTGTCTAAGAACCCAAG
>CAXGOD010000239.1:0-4509 GCA_964011245.1 uncultured Bacteriovoracaceae bacterium
CCCTGGCCATTGCTGGAGGCTCATGTCTTGGAATGAGTATGATTCTAGCAGATGTTGCTCTAGTCTCTAGTGGTGGAGATCTTATTATGCAATTTAAAACATTCTATATTTATATCGCACTTCTTTGTGGTAACTGTGCTTTTATCATTACTCAATTTGCTCTAATGAAAGAAGATGGAAGTATCGTTATTCCAATCATTCACTCTCTTGTTATTCTTGTTTCTGTCATTATGGAGTACGTTATCTACTCTTCGATTTTGGCCGATATACAGCTTGCAGGTATTGGGGTTATTATCTTTGGTGTATTCTTATTAACTCACAAAAACAAAGATGAAAAAGATCACTCTATATTTGAAAATGAAGTTGTTTAACTATTTTAAGTCTATTAAGAACTTATCAAAGTCATCAAAACTTTCTAGGGCAAATAGATTTGGATAATGACTATAGATTGAATTTTCAATTTGTTTTGGACCACCAATAATAACTTTTTTCTTTTTTGGAACTAAGGCCATTAGATCTTCAATATACTGAGAGAGTTTATAACTTTGGCTTTGAGAGCCCTTTGATGTTGTTCCAAGAATAATCAGATCAAATTTGGTGGCTTTAAGAGTTTCAGATATGGCCTCTGCAGGTAAGTTCGCTCCTAGAAAGATAAACTCAATTGAGTAAAACTGACAAAGTAGAGAAGCAATAATAATTCCAAACTCATGCATTTCATCTGTTGGCGTAGTGAGTAAGATTTTAGTAATTTTTGTTTTTCGTTCTGGTTTTGGAGCAAAAAGCATACTTCCAACTTGAAATTTTATAAGAGAGCTAAGTGCATGCTCCTGCGCTATAGATAGCTCACCATTCATAACCTTTATTCCAATTCTTTGCATTAATGGAGAAAGGATATCCAGAGCAAACTGTTTAGAGTTAAGAATTTTAGAAAGTTTATAAATTTCTTTTGTAATAATATCTAATTGATAAGTTTCCAAAGCATTCAAAAGAATAAATTGAGCCTGTGCGTAACTTTCTTCTGTTTGATCAATAAGCTTTGTTGGCTTGCTGGAAGAAAACTTCTTCCCGGTATGTTCAAAGTAAACCTCTTCAAGATGTTCTTTAGAGTATTTTACAATCTTACCTATACTAAAGCCTAATTTTACTAAGTCACCAAGAAGCCAAAGAACCTCCAAATCTTCTTCAGAGTACTCTCTCCTCCCATTGGCATGTCGTTTTGGGACAACTTTCTTATAACGTTTTTCCCAAGTTCTAAGTGTATAAATTGAAATATCAGTTATCTTTGAAACTAACTGTATAGAATAAGTCGTATTTTCTTTCATAACTAACGATAGCATAGAGCTATTTATTTGACTAGAGATTGTCTAGGTAATAGCATCGTTTAGTTTTGATTGAAGCTTAGCAAAAAGGATGTTCCTGCTTGTCCCTCTACAGTTGATGTTGAAATATCTATCCCAATGCCCATTTTATCACAACATTGTCTGACGATTGGGAGACCAAAGCCAGTGCCTTTCTCTCCTGCAGTTCCTCGCCTTGAAGTTGAAGAGCCAAAATTAAAGATATTTATTATCTCAGTTTCTGGAATCCCAATCCCCATATCTTTCACAATAAGGATATCATTTAAATAAGACACATGGATATCGTCTCCAGATTGACTAAATTTAAAAGCATTAGTTAAAAAGTTTTTTATCACTTGGTTTTTAAATATATTCTCATCAACCTTTACTGTTACTGAAGGATCTATATCAATGATTACGTGAATTCTTTTATCAGAAAATATGTCATTTATTTCACGGACGGAGCAAGTGACGAGTTCATTAAGATTAATACTATTTACATTTATAACTTCCATATTATAAAACCGATCAATGGTTCTAACTGAGTTTAAAATTTCTAATATATTAATATTCGCTAATTCTAATTTTTCTAATAATGAATCATCATATTCCTTTTTTAACCTATTTATATAAAGAGTCATAACTGTAATTGGATTGGCAAGGTCATGATTTAAAATTTTCAAAAGAAAATTGATGCGATTAAAACTTTCTGCATTTTTTTTCTTTGTATCTCTCGTTAGTAACTATATAACTCCACGCAAATAAAGAACATAGTACGCAAACACCAATTAAGCTTGAGATATGTAAAATTTGATATTGTTCACTTGTGAGCTGAATATATAGCTGTGTTATTATTGGGTTATCTTTTAAAATATAGGATGATAGAAAAAAAACAGAGGCTAATGATCCCCAAAACATCATGTATTTTACCCCTAACATAAACCCAGAAGCTATAATGATCGAAATAAACCAATAATTCATTGGGGAATTAACACCTCCTAAAACAATATTAATTATTATTAAGGCAAGTACAGTAGCAACTATAACCAAATGAGAATAAAGTTTGTAGAAAATCAGGTTTGTTTTTAATAAATAAACTAACCAAGTACAAAAAATAGCGGTGAGTAAGTTATTAATGAGTAAAAGTTTTGAAGCAAGTAAGAAATAGTAAAAGAAACCAAAAAAAGTATATGCGATAATAGCAAAGATACCAAGATTAATACCGAGTTCTTTTTTATCAATAAAAAAATTATAGCTTGATGCTAGATTGGAGCCTTTATTTTTTTTTGAGCTTCATGAAAATTTAAGATGTGTAAGTTGTTGAAATAAAAAAAAGAATGGCGGGGTATTAAGCTTCTTACCACTTAATAAGCCCCATCTCCAAACTTTTTGTTTCGGATCCGCACGTTGAGTTTTCCTCAGTACGGTTGCCAAGACTGACATTCAAATTTAAACATTCCTGTTCCAATTCATGACTTAAGTAACACCCTACATACATCATTCATCTTCGAGTTGGTTTAAACTCTAGTACCTAACCACAGTCAGATAGATACACGTCTCAATAATAATCACAAAGGCTGTATTGTAACTATTAAAACCTCTGAGATCCTCGCCCTTGGTGGTTTTTGTTTTGCCCCCAAGCATAGCTTACAATCTCGTACGCCCGACTTAAAAACAGTTAATCTCGATTAACCTAGAGGTCTATGGTATAAAACCCCTCATTCTTAAGACCGTTCCGCGCTTTCACTAAATACCCTTTTTGGCATGTCATCCTAAAGCCGTGAAAAAAAGTTTATTAGCTGCGAATTCCTAGTTCTTCACTAATAACTTTGACCTTCGCTTGGTTTGTCAGCAAGCTCGGTTCTTTTTTTCGTAAGGGTGGTCTAAACGTCCGACGGTTAAGATCCCTTAGTTGGCCATTCAGGTTCACAATCGCTACAACCTGCCAAAGCACAGATCTTATAAGTCGGAACCTTATAAGATCATTCTAGACCCGCACTCGAAAAATTATGTCACCATTATTTTTCTGGGCCCTCGTTTCTGAACTAACTAGGAGTCGCTCAGGAAGGACTTTCACCTTCGAGGTAGTTAGTTAGCGTCGCCGCTCACAAACTGTATATACATCTTCGCCCGGATTTGGAAAAAACTCAAATTCAATAATTATATTGTACAGAAATAGATTTTATATTGGTGCGAATGGCCCTGGATTATAAGTGCCTAATTTCAAAGATACTTCAATAAGATTTGTTTTAGTTTAGACTATACGCTTCAATTTCTTTTGCTAAATTTGGGTATTTTTTTAATAGATTTTCTTTTTTTCCCATTTCAAAATCAGAGAAATCAAAGCCCGGAGCAACTGTACAACCAACAAAGGAGAATTCTCCCGTTGAAGTACTAGCAAACCAGTTACCTGCCGGAACAATATGTTGAAGTTTATGACCATTAAAAATGTCTGGTCCCATTATTGTTTTAATCAACTCACCTTTTGGTGAAATTTCTATAACAAGTAAAGGATCACCTATGTGATAATGCCATCCTTCATCTGAAGTTAATCGATGCAAGTGACTAATAGAATCTTTTGTAATTAAAAAGTGGATAGCTGTAGAAGCATTACGTTTGCCTTGAGTTGTATCAATTTCAAGCTCACTTCGATAAGTCTCTACAAAGAATCCACCTTCAGGGTGAGGTTGCATGTAAAAATGATTAATTAGGTCTTGTTGTTTCATAAAGCTCCTTTTATATATTCTAGCCACTTTTTAAATTGTCGTCCATAATCGAATTAAGTTATAGTAATTAAATGGATTGCTTTATTCCTTTTAAACAAGATATTTCAAAGCTCAAACAACCTGAGCTCTTTACCTACCCATTTTATTATGAACCTCATCCCCTATGTATTCAGGCAAGCATTGAGTTACAACAACATCTAAAAGATCAGCAAACATGGCAACATAATTTTGGCCTGGTTAAGGATCAAGACTGTATGGCCATTGGGAAAATGTTTGGAGTTCTTATTGTTAAAGATATGGACGACAAAATAGGATATCTTCGCGCATATTCAGGTAAACTTCAAAATGATGAAAAACCAACTGGCTTTGTCCCCTTCGTTAATGAAAAGCTAGATGATTTTAAAGAAATTACTCTTGTTGCCATTATTTCGGCTTCAATAGAGAGT
>CAXGOD010000240.1:0-4498 GCA_964011245.1 uncultured Bacteriovoracaceae bacterium
CATTTTTATGTGCGGTATGTTAGTAGAGGGAAAGTCTTCACTTGAAATGATTACTTTTTGGGGAGATGGGTTTTGGAATCTAATGACCTTTTCAATGCAGATGGTTCTTGTTCTTGTTACAGGTTTTACCTTGGCCAAGACAGATATCATCTCTTCTGTTTTAAGAAAAATAGCTTCTATTGCTAGTACTAATTCCCAAGCAGTTATGGTTGTAACCATTACTTCAATTATTGCTTGTTACATAAATTGGGGATTTGGTCTTATCGTTTCTGCGTTACTTGCAGTTGAAGTTGCAAAGAAAGTAAAACATGTAAATTTTGGCCTTATTATAGCAAGTGCGTACTCAGGTTTTCTGGTTTGGCATGCAGGGATTTCAGGTTCTATCCCTTTAAAACTAACAGCACCTTCAAATGCCATTAAGGCGCTTCTCGGCAAAGAGTCAATTGGCCTTGCTGAAACAATATATAATACTCAAACAATTATTATATTATTAACACTCATTATTACATTACTAGTTGTGAATTTTCTATTGAGCTTAAATAGATCCGAAGTCAAAGAATTTAATTATGATTTTGAGACACCAAATATTGACTTTAAAACTGAAAATACATTTTCTAGCAAAATGGAAAATTCTTTTTGGCTAACAATGATTATCGGAGTTGCAGGGATCACGTATCTAATAAATCATTTTATTAGTGGCGGTGGAATTAATTTAAATATAATGATCTTTATCTTTTTAATAGCAGGACTTCTTTTTAACAAAACTCCGAAGAGATTTTTGTTTAGTTTTCAAAATTCAGTGAAAGACAGCTCTGGCATAATTCTACAATTTCCATTTTATGCCGGAATGATAGGAATGATGACCTCTTCTGGTTTAGCACAATCAATGTCTGAATTTTTTGTCTCCATTTCAACTGAAAATACATTTTTGTTTTTTACTTATCTTTCCGCCGGAATTGTAAACTTTTTTGTTCCAAGTGGAGGAGGTCAATGGGCCGTGCAAGGACCTATCATTTTGCCAGCTGCAAATGAGTTAGGAATTGATCTAGCAAAAGCATCTATGGCCATTGCCTGGGGAGATGCTTGGAGTAATATGGTTCAACCTTTTTGGGCATTGCCATTATTAAGTATCGGTAAAGTATCTTTGGGTGAGATGATGGGGTATTGCTTAATCATATTTCTAAGTGTTGGAGTAGTGACAAGCTCTATATTTCTTTTGTTTCCATAATTAGAAACCACTTGGAGCCCTTTTCTTTTTGTTTGTATTTAGATTAATTTTTACTTTTGCTCCTACAAAGAATTCCTTTTGATTTGGAAGGTAGGTGATATTGGCACCAAAATCTGCACTTGTTCCTAAGATATTTACATTCCGAGCACCATAGCCTGTAGTGACCCTTTGACCAGCATTAGGTAAAAGATTTGATTTTATGTTTTTATTAATACCTTTGGCATTATTTTGGTAATTGATAAAGACATGGTGTTTACCCATTTTATATGTCGATGATACATTAAATAAACCACCAACTTGAGTCCCAGTATAGTTTGTATTAATTGCTAATGCTTTATTATTTCCAAGATCCCTTTGGTATGTAATACCAGCTCTTACAGCATTTGATGTTAATTGAATATTATTTGGAAGGTTCTTGAAATCATAAAGGTTTCTTTCTCTTTTTACACCAATAGATTGATCATAACTTACATAAGTTTTAAGATCATCTTTTGGCGATAAAGCCATTTTACTTGTAAGACCTATACTTGTCTCAAGATTTCCATCACCACTTGGACTATTAGTTTTAAAAACAGGAGTTCCATTATCTCCATAATGATCAAAACCATCCATCATTAAAAAATCACCGTTTATATTAGCTCTACCATTTGCTTGAAGGTCTACTTTTTCAGTTCTGAGAATTGTTTTATATAATCCATAATTATAGTTAACTTGCATTACGTATACATTTTCATCTACATTCATGTTTCCAATTGTTGCATGTGTACCAGAAAAAGATAGATTAGATTCAGAACCAAACTTTTTGGGATCTAATACATTTCCGAATCCATTTGTATTTTTAGCTTTTTGTCTAAAATAAACAACACTCCAAATATCAGTAGAGTTTGCATTACCATTATCACGCGTACCGTGTAGTAGTTTAACACCTTGAGTGATTTTATAAGACTTCTCTTTTGTCTTAATAACTAGATCTCCATCTTTATCGTATTTTTCAGTTGTTTTTATTTTTGTAACATCATCAGTTTTTGTAACAGACATCTCTTGGGTGTCAAAATCTTCGTAGATTGGTGTTCCTATTCTTTCATGCTCCATTGTACTTGCATTATAAATAAAAGAGCCTAAGGCACTTTTTAGAGTTGCAACATGTTTTGCATCGCCATTTGAATTTGCATAAATACGAAGGTTTGTTCCTACATTGTTAAATCCGCCTTGCATATTATCATTTTTAACAGCAACTGATTCAATGCCGTTTGGATTATCTACAACTTGAACACTTCCGTAATTCACTACAACTGCTTGTCCACTTTCCTTATCTATAGCAAACATGTAAACATGTTGAGACTCCCCAACAACATAACTAGCAGTAAAATATTCATAAGCATCTGGTTTTGCAGTTTCACCCATCATTAAAGAAGCAAAATGAATATCTCCACAAATTCCACCCCATTCATCATCTGATCCAAAACCTGCTTCTCCAGCATAGGCCTTTTTCTCTTCTTGAATCATTGACCAAAGACCGTCAGGGTCTTGAAGGTCACCACCTTGTTGGAAGGCAGCTTTGTCACTATTGTATGGAAGTCTTCCTGTCATTTCTGAAATAAATGAAATTGCATCTAAGTTACTCATGTCTTTGGTCTGGTCTTTAATAAGAGTTTGAAGCTCATCATATGAGTTAACACCAAGCCACTGGGAATAATAATTATCATAGTCATTAGTTGTAAGAGGTGACTCAAGAACTGAATATTCTTCGTTATTGTCCATTTGATTCATTTCAACTATGGCACCTATGACCCATTCACCATTTTCTTTTATTTTTGTTTTTGACTTTGTTTTTTTCTTCTTTTTCTTTTCATCTCCATCTCCATCTTCATCACAATCAGTTTTAGAGATAATTGCCTCTTCAATATCTACAATATTTCCTTTAAATCTTTCATTTTCTTTAATTAATTTTAGAGTATTTTCAGAAATAAAATCTTGTTTTATCTCACTTTGAGCACCATTGTGGATAATATCGTCATTAACAATTGTTTGGTTGTTCATCAAACTTAATGCTTCTTCGCCTATAAAAGCCCAGCTGGAAGTAGATAAGAAAAGTGACAGAATAATTAAGTATTTCACCTATACCTGATCGGTACAGTAGGATGATATCTTTAACTGTCAAAACTTCGTTATTTCAACAGGTTAACTATTGTGAAATACATATCATAAATAGCACTGTCATAATTAAATCTTATTTAGCATTTCAAGGAGGAAGTGATGAAGTTAGTTCTAGTCGTACTGTTGTTAACATCTTGTTCACAGCAGAGAAATGATTTACTTAATACTAATAGTATAAACAATAATAAAAAAAATATCTCTAAACAGTTACCAAAATGTAATGATATTTGCCCTGATGACTTTAGATCCTTAAAAGGAAAAAATAACGATAGAGACTATCTTGCTTTTGCTAATTTTGGATATAGAGGAATAGGCAGATGTAGAGGCCATGCAATTGTTAACCAAAAAGTTTATGAGCTAACTAATTTTAAAAATGATTCTAATCTCAATTGTAATACAAAAATATTGTCTGAAGATTGTAAGGAAATAATATCAACTAAGCTTTCAAAACTTATGAATTTTGAAGTTCAATCATTTCCTGGCTTTAAAAACTTATATGATCTCTCAAACCATCCAGATGTAAAAGAGATGCTTAAATCATATGTAAGGGGGATTAGTCATAGGTATAATGCTGGAAGAGCAACAGTTCGAGATGATTCTTATGATAACTATAAAGAATCTGTCTTTAATGAAATTGTTTTAAGAGTAAAGGAAAACCAAAGGCCCTATATTGGTATAAAAGGTGGCAGTGTTGGTCACCATGCAGTTGTTGCACATTCTAATATTTATAAAAAGGAAGGACTGGTAATATGTGTTCATGATTCTAATATTGTTTTCCATAAAGAAGCTGATCAATGTCATAACTATATCTATATGAATAATGATAGTATATACTATAAGAGACATAATAAAAAAGAGACTGTTCTTTACACTTTCTCTTTAACAAGTGATGAAGATAGGAGAGTTGCAAAATATATTAAGGCCCGTCATAATTACTGTTTAAGTAGTAATCGCTTTAATAAATCTTGTATATAATATGGAACACGAAAGCCCTGAACATTATAAAAAAGTAAGACGGAAGGCTATACTTGTTAGAGTCTTCCTTGTTCTTTTGTCTTGGGTTGTTTTTTATTATGCTTTTTTCCATATGCCAATTCTCGACAATATGCAAAG
>CAXGOD010000241.1:0-4492 GCA_964011245.1 uncultured Bacteriovoracaceae bacterium
AAGGTTGTCATCACGATCACAGCAACAGTCGCCATACCACCTGTCATCATGGCAAGAAGTTCTGAGCGTGTCATATTGTCTATATAGGGACGAACAACTAGAGGTGCTTCTGTTTGTCCAGCAAAGATATTTGCAGCAGTTGAAAGAGACTCAGCACCTGAAGTTCCCATGACTTTAACCATTATTTTTGCAACAAAGTTAATAACGATTTGCATGATTCCAACATGGTAAAGAATGCTCATAAGTGCTGACATAAAGATAATTGTTGGAAGGACCATCGTTGCGAAAATAAAACCAAGTTTACCTGCATCTGTTAAACTTCCGAAAACAAACTTAGAGCCTTCGTTTGTATAATTTAAAATTCCAGTGAATAGATCACGAGCGAATTCAAAGATTTGCTGTCCCCAAGGAAGTTTTAAAATTAATAATCCTAAAACAACTTGAATTAAAATTCCTGATATAACAGTTCTCCAGTTAATAGCTTTTCTATTCGCACTAAAAAGAAATGCGATAAGAACCATACTCAACAAACCGATCAGCGACATAAAGCGCAGGCCTAAATCTTCCACTCTTCCTCCAAAATGTGTAATTATAAAAACTTAGAAGTATTTATGATGGCCAGTAGCTTCTTGCAAGCACTTATATGTGAAGTGTCATAATTACACTGAAAATAAATGATTTTAGCTTTAAAACTGTCAGAAACTACATGATTTTGATATATTACACGAAGAATCATTGTAAGTTTATGGAGTCCACGTGATAAAATTACTGATCTTAAGTTTAATAACCATCTCTTGTAACTCAGAAACTTTTTCTGAAAAAGTTAATACTGAATATAAAAAATTAACACCACAGGTTTTTGAATGCAAAAAAGAAATAGATAATATTGCTAAGTCCATAGTGGATAGATCTACTTATACGGATAACTATGGTTACTACTTTAAAACAATAGATATAAGTCTCGAAGAAGCAATAAAGAAACTTGCACAATTAAATCTAAAAAAATTGAACTTAAATGATGAATGGAAGTTTAACCAATTACTTATTAAAGAATGTTCAGTGGAAAATTTTAAGTTTTTCTTTTCATACTTAAAAGAAAGTAATTTTTGTTCTGGAGCTTTGTTTGAACTACTTGCATACTATCGTGCACTTGGAAGTGACCTTGTCGAAAAAGAAGGAACAGTAGATCAGATAAGAGTTTATACAGAAAAGCTACTTGAACAAACCCGTAATATAACGACAAAAGACTCCTCATTCTTAGAACAACTTATTGCCCTGAACTTCCTACAAACACTTCATGATATGAAACTTATCGGAACTAAACATGGTGGAAAAATACAGGCTATGGTTAAAAAATACGATTCAATAAGTGGAACACTTGGAAAGAAAAGACTCTATAGTTTAGTTAATATGAATGAAAAACAAATGGGTGAGGTTTGCACAACTTTTTCCAAACTTTTTGAGACCGAGAGTACATACGCCAAAGAAGTCGCATCTCAATTAAATCTCATCTTAGATGATATAAAAAAAGAGGTACCACTTAGTAAGGATTATGTTTGGAAAAAAATAAACTCAGCTAAATACTGTAAAACTAAGAATGACTGTGTCGCAATTCCAGCTGATTGTCCCTTCGGTTGTAATACATTTGTTAATAAGAAAGAGCTAGCTGGTATAATGCGCATTCTAAAAGAATACTTCTCTTATGAGCAAAGTTGCATCTATGCTTGCGAGCAAATGAAAATTGATTGCATCAAAAGTAAATGTGAAACGTTCTAAGTGTATGTATTTACATTGTTTCGTGGACGGTAAGAATTACATACCAGCCTCAGATCACATAGATTATTTAAAAATTCCTGATATCATAATTATTAAGAAACACTTAATCACATGAGGTGAATATCAAGAAGTTACTACTTTCCACTACATTAATTCTTTCAACTACAAGCTTTGCTAAAAGCTATGAAGTCATTCAGGTAAAAAAAGGCGATACAATCTCTGAGCTATTACAGGCCAGGGGAGTGAAGTCTCTGTATGGTGATGAAGTGAATGTATCTAAAAATTTAAATGTTAATAGATTGAGTGAAAGTTCAGCTAAGAAATTAGAAGTTGGCAGCTATGTCATGGTTCCAGCAAAAGCAAAAAAGACTCAAAACAAAGTCGTAATGAAAGATACTATTTCGACTGGACAAGCATCAACGTCAAGAGTCGGCTTATTAGCAGCAAATGTATCAAAACATCAAAAGATAGAATTCAATATGAGGTTTTCACAAAAAACGACTGATTTAAAATCAGGTGGGAAAGTGAATGCTAGTGAAAGCTATCAAGCAGGTGTAAAAGTTATTGGGACTGGAAAAGGTAAACCTACGTTAGGCTTCACTGTAGCAAACTCTAGTTCTTTAGAGTTTGAAAATGATAAAAGTTTAATTGTAGACCTTAAACCAAGCTTTGAGATCTTCTCGTATGCAGACCTGTTAGAGACTAATGGTGTTTATATTGGACCAAATGTGGCAGTTAGCGAAGAATCAGCTATTGATTACCAAGAAAGTGAACATATTATAAGAAGGGATCAAAATGTTTGGGCAGGAGTTCAAGCATCTAAAAACTTTTACTTCTCAAGTTTTCAATTAGATGTGATAGGAGCAGTTAAAAGAAACTTTATTACTCAAAATGCAAATGACCTGGATACACTTAGTTTAACGAGGTCACATATAGAATTAAAAGCAAACTTAAGTCGAGATTACTTCTTATCCACTTTTGCTGAATTAGAAAGTGGTGATAGAGCTTCAAGCTCCCTAGGTCTTAACTTTATTTATTCTCTTTAAAAGGAATTTAAGATGATAATACAAAAAAGAACTTTAATGATTTTTATGTTACTTGCACTGCTAGTTAGTTGTGAGGACAAAATATCTTCAACTGATGATACTCAACAGGTAGTAACTCCAGTTACTGAAGAACAATGTGATAATTCTTTAGAATACGAAGGAATAGTCTCCTCAAGTGAAATTAATGACTACAGTGCTAAATTAAGATGGACTGAAGATACTAGTAGTATCGGTTATACTATTTTTAAAGAAGGGGCTTCAGGACTAGAAGTTGTTCAGAACTTACCAAGTACATTATTAGAATACAAGGTAACAGGTCTTGCTGAAGAAACAGACTATAGCTTTGTTGTAAGGACTATAAGTGTTGATGGACATTATGATTGTAATAAAAAAATAGAGTCAGTCTCTACGACACAAAAACAAACCTTTAAGTCTTGTCATGAAATTAATGAGTACTATAGTGGCGCTAAACCAAGTGGCACATATGAAGTAGACACTGATCTTTCAGGGCCTAAAGCCGCTTTTGATGTTTACTGTGATATGGATAATAATGATGGTGGTTGGACTAGAGTTTTTACTCATAATACTTCAGGTGGAGTTTTTACCAATAAGACTGAAGCAGCTGAAGTTAACGTCTCGGATATTACTAATGATAAGTATTCTATTTTATCTAAGCTAGAAGAGTTTAGACGTGATGGAAAACTACAGTTTTGGCTATACTACCCTGAGCATGACGGTGTTGATGGGGGGAATATGTGGACTCAAACTTCTAACCCTGTTACTGACTTAATTAGTGGTTATGTAGCAATTAGAGAAGATCATACCGGTAATTACTGGGGAGGACTCGAGAAGAGTTCTAGACCGAATACACTAATAGATGGTTCTGTTTCTCATTCAAATTGGTGGTATGCAATTGGATCTGTAACTTTTTATGGAAGTGGAACTATTCCAGGTCCATCTAAGAGGATTACCCAAGTTCAAATCTTTATAAAGTAGAGATCATTTAATTTTTTGTAATAATATTACAGCCAAGAACTTTTCTAACAGGTGTAGAAATAGCTTTTCCATTATTAAGCTCATTTATGGCCTGTAATAAATAGTTCTCTTTAGCTTTCGAGGCGTTTGAGGAGTTTGTTACTGAGCCCTTGTAAATAATAGTTCCAGCGTTATCTACTATAAACGCATGAGGGGTTTTTAGTCCCCCAATTCTCTTTGCTAATGATGAATCTTTATCGTGAATGACAGGAAAATTTAATTTTGATTTCGAAAAATAGCTTTTTGCCTTAGCATGATCTTCATTATAGTTTGAATGGATACCAATAAACTGAATATCTTTGTTATCTTCTTGCATTTTACTGAGTAAAGGTAAATGTGACTTTGAACAAGGACAAAACGCAGATAGAAAAACAATAATAGTTGCTTTTGACTTATTAGTTTTAATCTCAATTTCTTTATTATTATGATCAACGCCTTTTAAAGATTGCAATGAAGTTCTTGGCTGACTTGAACAACTACTTAAGAGCAGAGTTAGGATTAAGATTATAGTTTTTCTCATAAGTTTCCTTTATTTTAACAAGTAAATTAAGCGATCTAATCGACAAAGACAATAAAAATTTGCTCAAAAATCTCTGCTCCATTGCTTAAATCAATCTAAGTTTAATGATACTCTA